>NZ_JBGONH010000024.1:38895-70377 GCF_041439075.1 Vibrio sp. FF145 | reverse complement strand
TTCTTCTTGAAGATAAAAGCGGCTTTCCCCGGAAAGCCGCGATGAACCTTTTTTTTGCTATTTTTTTCTGTTTTTTTTATCCAAGACTTTTTATATCCCAAACTTTCTATATCCAAAACTTTTTATATTCAAAATAAAGGCACTCAGCTTATACTCCGGATTACGGCTAATTGTTGGCCGGTAAATTTAGGAAATCCAAGCCACATGAAAATTCTGCTTTTAGTAGGGTTAATTGTTTTAAATGGTCTGTTTGCCATGTCAGAGATTGCACTGGTAGCAGCAAAGAATAGTCGGCTGAAACGCTTAGCCGAAAAACATCGCTCCGCTCAGGTTGCTCTTGAGCTCAAAGAAAATCCAACCCGCTTCCTTTCAACCATTCAAATCGGTATTACGGTAATCGGCCTACTCAGCGGTATTGTGGGTGAGGCGACGCTTTCTGCTCCACTGGCCGTTCAACTTGAACTGTGGGGACTCGATCCAACACAAGCGAATATCCTGTCTACCACGGTAGTCGTTGTGGGTATTACTTACTTCGCGATTGTTGTAGGTGAGCTAGTGCCAAAACGTTTTGCTCAATCTCAAGCTGAAAACATTGCTGTGCTAGTCGCGCTGCCTATCTTCTGGTTATCTAAAATTGCGACGCCGTTTGTGTTTGCGTTGTCTGCTTCTACGGAAGGTATTCTCAAGTTAATGGGACGTGGTGGCGAAGAAGACAGTGTGACGGAAGATGATATTCATGCACTCGTGAAAGAAGGCTCGGAATCTGGTGTGATTGAACGTGGCGAGCAAGAGATGATTCGCAATATCTTACAGCTTGATGACCGTTTGGTGAGCTCGTTGATGACGCCACGTCGAGACGTCGACTTTCTGGATATTAGCCAACCGGTTGAGCAGAGATTTAAAAAGCTGCGCAGTTCAAAGCATAGTGTGTTTCCATTGTGCCAAGACCACCTCAATAAAGTGGTCGGTACGGTGTCAGCCAAAGCCTTATTGAATCAGGCGGGCAATTTAAACATTCAAGTGATCATGGGGCTATCTCGCTCTCCGATCTATGTTCCTGAATCGATGAAGGCTTTACGTCTACTTGGCTATTTTAAAGAGTCGGGTACAGAGATGGCATTCATTGTTGATGAATATGGCGATGTTCAAGGCCTTGTGACTCATTACGATATCCTAGAGGCGATTGCTGGTGAGTTATCGAACAACCCTAAAGATCTTTGGACAGAGCAAGTGGAAGATGGATTACTGGTGGATGGATTGATTCCTATCAGTGAACTGAAAAACCGCTTAGAGCTGTCGGATTTTGAGGGGGAAAGCGAGAGCTTCCAAACGTTGAATGGCCTAGTGACTTGGTTAATAGGGCGCTTACCTGATGCAGGTGAAGTTGTTCAATACCAGCAGTGGCAGTTTGAAGTTATCTCTGTTGAGAACAATCGCATTGTGAGTATCAAAGCGAAGCAAATAGCCGATGACATAGAAGGCGCCAATAGCTAGCGATCCGCCTAATCAGTAAGCGGCGATTGTTCATTGCCTCTTATCTCTTTATTGTTCATTATCACGAAGATTAGGTATGCTTCACCGCATACCTATTTTCGTTTTTATCCTTTGTTTTCTGGAGCTCCCTTTGTCAGACCATCAATTCAGCCCTCAAGATGAAATCTTCATGCGACGCGCCATCGAGGTAGCTAAGCAAGCAGAAAAAGAGGGAGAGGTTCCCGTTGGTGCTGTTCTAGTGAAAGATGGGGAGGTTATCTCTGAAGGATGGAACCGCTCGATTGGCTGCCACGATGCAACCGCACATGCAGAAATCGAAACCTTGCGTAAAGCAGGTCAAGCCTTGGAAAACTATCGCTTACTTGATACCACCTTGTATGTCACCTTAGAACCTTGCCCAATGTGCGCGGGTGCCTTATTACACAGCCGAGTAAAGCGCATTGTGTTTGGTGCTCCAGACTTAAAAGCGGGTGCGGCGGGTACGGTATTGAATCTCTTTGAAAGCCAAGCCTCATACCACTATGCCGATGTTGAGCATGGTTTGTTAGAGGAAGAGTGTCGTGAACAATTACAGGCGTTTTTTAAGCGCCGTAGAAAAGAGATCAAAGAGAAGCGAAAGCTTGAGCGTTTGCAGGAAGAGCAGCGTTTAGAATCTGACAAGGCAAGTAATAAGAATAAGGTAAGTAACAAGAACAAGGTCTGTAACAAAAAATAGCAGCGATCTTTCGGCACTCTCAATCATAAGAGTGCCAAGCAAACTTACTTGGTCATTACTTTTACTCAGCAATCATCTGCATGAAAGCACGGTTGCGCCAAATGATCTTCTTCTTATTATTTGAAAGCATACGCTTACGACGGTTGGCAGCAACGGTCTTATCAAGGCGTTTCGATTTCAGTTTGTTCTTCATCATTTCAACGATTTCCTATTTGTCGTCTGGCTTTGTAAGTATGACTTCAGTTTTAATTATAGTGGTTATTTGCTTATAAGCTTTGCCACGAACTTAGCGTTGGTTTTCTGAACCACTATCGTGATGGCTAAGAGCTGAATGCAACAGAGCATTATGTCGCTTATGGTGTGACGTTATAAAGTTCGATTGTTACTGCAATATGACACTCTGGATATCGCAGGCGTTTTGTTTGTTTTGGTCATTTATCGTGATGCAATAAAAAAGAGCAATGCTAAATGGCATTGCTCTTTTTCTTTTATTTGGAAGACTCAGCGTCGTTCACTGCGGATTCAGTTTCACTGATTGTTGATTCAGCATCTGATACCTCTAGAGGTGGGATAACGACCAAACCTTCAAGGCTCGCTTCTTCCTCTTTATTACGCTTATTTACATGGCCAATAATGCTCTGATAATAACGGCGAATGTTCTCAACGTAATTCCTTGCTTCATCACCACGCGCATACCCGTAACGAGTTTTGCTGTAGTACTTCTTCTGTCTTAGCAGAGGAAGCCTGTCTTTCACATCACCCCAAGCATCAGGATCACCGCCTTGTGCTTTGGTTAAGCGACGAGCATCCATCATGTGCCCGTAACCTACGTTATATGAGGCAAGCGCAAACCAGATCTTCTCGTGTTGGGTGATTGAATCTGGTACTCGATTCACGATACGACGCAGGTATTCAACACCGCCTTGTACCGACTGTTTCGGATCGAGACGATTGGTTACACCAACGCTCTTCGCAGTAGGCAGTGTCAGCATCATCATGCCTCGAACACCTGTTGGAGAGCGTGCGACAGGATTCCAGTGTGACTCTTGGTATGCTAAAGCGGCAATCAAGCGCCAGTCAAATTCTTGAGAATATTTCTGAAATAGCGGCGACCATTTTGGCAGCTTGCTATCCAATGCGCGGATAAATGCACGAGTATCAACGTAATCAAAGGTGCCGATATGGCCGATGTATTTTTCTTCCAATGAAGCCAGTTCACCAGACTGTTTTAGGTTACCAAAGAACTCAATCAGTAATGCATAAAGGCTTTCATCTTCAGATTTCTGTAAATACCAAGAGATAGGTTGGTCTTCTGTCAGCTCAAATGCCAAAGCGACGTCTGGGTACAAACGCTGTGCGAGTGACAGCTCAATCGAGTCTGCTACAGTAAACAAGCGTTCACCAGTAGAGACTTCTTTTAGCAGGTCATTGATGTCAGCATTACCTATTGCATCGTAGATAAAGTCATCGTGCTTGTTCTGGATCTGTTTTAGCGTTGGCTCAAAATGTGAGTCCTTCACTACCACCAAAGATGGCGTCAATGTTTCGGTAGATGCCGTTTCTTCTGATTCAGTTTGTGCTTTTACGAAATCAGCTTGACGCTTATTCTCGAACTTGATCAGTTGTTGAAGGTTTCTTGGGCGCCACTGTCCTTTTTTATACACCACTTGCTGGCTTACATAGTAATAGGCGGGCGCAGCGCGATAAGCGCGTGTCAGGTTATTGTTTTGCGTTAACCCTGTCGCGATAAGATCGATCTCGCCTTTCTTTAAGGCTGGAAAGAGGCCGGATAAACGGTAAGCGGGTTTAATCTCAAGCTGTACACCAAGCTCCTGCGCAAATTCACGAGCTAACTCGTAATCCAAACCAGCAGGGCCATCGGGACCAATGTAATAAGAGAGTTGGTTATTTAGGGTGCCGACGCGAAGAACGCCTCGCTCTCGTATCTGCTCAAGGACACTTTTAGGTTCTGACTCAATCTGGCATCCAGCCAACCCAACTAGGGCAATGGCAAGCAGAAGGAACTTAGACGAAAAGATGAGCGTAAATTTAGGCATCAAAATGAAATCTCGAAAAGTGGAAGCCCCTTTATACCAAACCCCGCAAGGCTGGCAAAGCAGGTTTATTTAAACAGTTGTAAAAGTGCTGATAAATGCAGCAAAAGTACCATTTACGCATAAAGATAAAAAAAATCACGCAAACGGTTGCTTTTGGTGTTACGTCACAAAAAGAAATGCTTTATAATGCGCTCGCATTGAAGAGGTGGAATCGGCATAGGTTTGGCAACCTTCGGGAATAGCTTCGAAGAAAACAGTTAGGTTGTTCCTATAACCCACTGAATTTATTCCAATACTACCTTAATCAACTGCATAAGAGACCTAAGCACATGAGAATTTTGCGTGGCTCCCCAGCTCTATCTGAGTTTCGTGTTAACAAGCTTTTAGAGCTTTGTCGTGAATTAAGCTTACCTGTAACAGGTATTTACGCTGAGTTTGCCCACTTTGCTGATCTAACGGCAGACCTAGATGAGTCTGAAGTTGAGAAGCTAGAAAAGCTACTGACTTACGGTCCAACGATTGAAGAGCATGAACCTGAAGGTTTACTGCTGCTTGCAACGCCACGCCCGGGCACTATCTCGCCTTGGTCTTCAAAATCAACAGATATCGCACACAACTGTGGACTGGCTAAAGTGTCACGTCTAGAGCGCGGTACTGCTTTCTACATTGAAACCTCTGCTGAACTTTCTGAGCTTCAACTTGTTGAGCTGAAAGCAATCCTGCACGACCGTATGATGGAAGTGGTTTTCACTGACTTCGAATCAGCGGCGGCACTATTTACCGTGGCTGAGCCTGCTCCTTATGCGGAAGTTGACCTATTAACTGGCGGACGTAAAGCGCTTGAAAAAGCAAACGTTACCCTAGGTCTTGCACTTGCAGAAGATGAGATCGATTACCTTCTTGAAAGCTTCACCGAGAAGTTAGGTCGTAACCCGACTGACATCGAACTAATGATGTTTGCACAAGCGAACTCAGAGCACTGTCGTCACAAGATCTTTAACGCTGATTGGACTATCGATGGCGTTAAGCAAGAAAAATCATTGTTCAAGATGATTAAGAACACCTTTGAAACGACACCAGAGCACGTTCTGTCTGCTTATAAAGATAACGCAGCGGTAATGACAGGTTCTGAAGTGGGTCGTTTCTTCCCAGATCCAGAAACTCGCCAGTACAACTACCACCAAGAAAAAACACACATCTTGATGAAAGTTGAAACGCACAACCACCCAACGGCAATCTCTCCATGGCCGGGCGCATCAACAGGTTCAGGCGGTGAAATCCGCGATGAAGGCGCGACAGGTATTGGTGGTAAGCCAAAAGCAGGTCTGGTTGCTTTCTCTGTATCTAACCTGAAAATTCCGAACTTCGTTCAACCTTGGGAAACTGACTTTGGTAAGCCGAGCCGTATCGTTACTGCTTTGGATATCATGCTTGAAGGTCCTCTTGGTGGCGCAGCATTCAACAACGAATTTGGTCGTCCAAACCTATTAGGTTACTTCCGTACTTACGAAGAGAAAGTAAACTCTCACGCAGGTGAAGAAGTACGTGGTTACCACAAGCCAATCATGCTGGCTGGTGGTCTAGGTAACATTCGTGATGATCATGTTCAGAAGAAAGAGATCCCAGTAGGTGCAAGCCTAATCGTTCTTGGCGGTCCTGCAATGAACATCGGCCTTGGTGGCGGTGCTGCATCTTCAATGGATTCTGGTTCTTCTTCTGAAGACTTAGATTTTGCTTCTGTACAACGTGAAAACCCAGAGATGGAGCGTCGTTGTCAGGAAGTTATCGACCGTTGTTGGCAGCTTGGTGATGCGAACCCAATCGCATTTATCCACGATGTGGGCGCGGGCGGTATCTCGAATGCACTTCCTGAGCTAGTAGACGACGGCGAGCGTGGCGGTATCTTTAACCTACGTGACGTGCCAAACGATGAGCCGGGCATGAGCCCACTTGAGATCTGGTGTAACGAATCTCAAGAGCGTTATGTAATGGCGGTTGCTGATAAAGACATGGCAACGTTCGACGCGATTTGTAAACGTGAACGTGCACCTTACGCCGTGGTTGGTAAAGCAACGGAAGAGCGTGATCTTAAATTAGAAGATTCACACTTCGACAACACGCCAATCGATATGCCTATGGACATCCTATTAGGTAAAACGCCTAAGATGCACCGTGACGCGAAAACGCTAAAAGCGAACAACCCAGCGATTGACCGTTCTGGTATCGAACTAAACGAAGCGGTTGACCGTATTCTTCGCCTACCAACAGTGGCTGAGAAAACATTCCTTATCACTATCGGTGACCGCTCGGTAACAGGCCTTGTAGCTCGTGACCAAATGGTTGGTCCATGGCAGGTTCCAGTTGCTAACTGCGCAGTAACTGCAGCAAGTTACGACTCTTACCACGGTGAGGCTATGTCTCTTGGTGAGCGTACGCCAGTAGCACTTCTAGACTTTGGCGCGTCAGCTCGTCTAGCGGTTGGTGAAGCAATCACTAACATCGCAGCGACCAACATCGGCGATATCAAACACATTAAATTGTCAGCTAACTGGATGTCTCCAGCAGGTCACCCTGGTGAAGATGCAGGTCTTTACGAAGCGGTTAAAGCCGTGGGTGAAGAGCTATGTCCGGCACTGGGTCTTACTATCCCTGTGGGTAAAGACTCAATGTCGATGAAGACTAAGTGGGAAGAGAACGGCGAGCAGAAAGAAGTAACGTCTCCGCTATCTCTTGTTATCACTGCGTTTGCACGTGTTGAAGATGTTCGTAAGACAATTACGCCTCAGCTTCGCACTGACAAAGGTGATACTTCACTAGTTCTTATCGACCTAGGTAACGGCAAAAACCGTATGGGTGCTACAGCACTAGCGCAAGTTTACAAGCAGCTTGGTGACAAGCCAGCAGACGTAGACAATGCAGCACAACTAAAAGGTTTCTACGAAGGCGTTCAAGCACTTGTAGCGAACGACCAAGTTGTCGCTTACCACGATAAAGGCGATGGCGGTCTATTCGTAACGCTAGCTGAAATGGCGTTCGCAGGTCACTGTGGTGTTAACGCTGATATTGCAGCGCTTTTATCTGCATCAGAGAACAGCGAAGATACGCTAGCAGCACTATTCAACGAAGAGCTAGGTGCGGTAATTCAAGTTCGTAACGACGACCTAGACGCAGTTCTTTCTACTCTTGCAGCCAATGGCCTAGAAGCGTGTTCACACGTGATTGGTTCTGTTGAAGCATCAGACGAAGTAGTGATTAAGTCAGGCGCAGACGTTGTAATCCAACGTAACCGTACTGAACTACGTACTATCTGGGCTGAAACTACGCACAAGATGCAAGGTCTACGTGATAACCCAATCTGTGCAGACCAAGAGCACGAAGCGAAGAAAGACAACTCAGACCCAGGTCTGAACGTGAAACTAAGCTTCGACGTAAATGAAGACATTGCTGCTCCTTACATCAACACGGGCGCTAAGCCTAAAATGGCGATTCTACGTGAGCAGGGTGTTAACTCTCACGTTGAAATGGCAGCAGCATTCGACCGCGCAGGTTTCGAAGCGACTGATATTCACATGAGCGACATCCTAACAGGTCAAGCGGTACTAGAAGAGTACAACGGCCTTGTTGCTTGTGGTGGTTTCTCTTACGGTGATGTACTGGGCGCTGGTGAAGGTTGGGCTAAGTCGGTTCTATTTAACGACTCTACTCGTGACCAATTTGAAAACTTCTTCATGCGTGAAGATACTTTCTCTCTAGGTGTGTGTAACGGTTGTCAGATGTTGTCTAACCTGCGTGAACTTATTCCTGGTGCAGAGTACTGGCCACGTTTCGTTCGTAACGAATCAGAACGTTTTGAAGCTCGTTTCAGCCTAGTTGAAGTTCAGAAGTCTGATTCTGTATTCTTCAACGGCATGGAAGGTTCTCGTATGCCAATCGCTGTTTCTCACGGTGAAGGCCGCGTAGAAGTGCGTGACAATGACCACCTAAACGCGATTGAAAATTCAGGTACGGTTGCCCTACGTTACGTTGATAACAACGGTAACCAAACGCAGCAATATCCGAATAACCCGAACGGTTCGCCAAACGCTATCACTGGCTTAACAACGACGGATGGCCGTGTGACTATCATGATGCCTCACCCAGAGCGTGTATTCCGTACGGTTGCTAACTCTTGGTCTCCAGAAGGTTGGGGCGAGAATGGCGCTTGGATGCGTATGTTCCAAAACGCACGTAAGAATGTGGGTTAATCTGGTTCACAAAACCGAATAGTTTTAAACACTAATAAAAGCGCAGACCGAAAGGTCTGCGCTTTTTTATTGGCAACTCTTTAGGAACCAGAGCGAAACAATTAACGTTTGCAGTTTGCTGTTCTAAAAAACTCCACTACGCTAAATGTTATGGAATCAATTTGTTAGGCCATGAATTTCTGTACGTGAACAGGAAGACTGCTGTTTGGCTATGCAAAAACCGAATCAATCATCGTGGTATAAGAGGGATCTATGAAAACAACAATCACAAAAGCAGTTGCAGTGGCAGCGATTGTCATGTCGTTAGCTGGGTGTGTCGGTAGTAATGCCGTTACTGGGAAATTAATGAAGTTCAACGTTGAGGTTGTAGATAACCGTTACGCTCGTGCTGGGGTCAACTTCTTGCTTGCTCCCGTTTACGCTTTAACATTCGCAGCCGATTACATCGTGTTTAACTCGATCGAATTCTGGGCGGGGAAAAACCCACTCACAGGCGCGCCTCATATCTTCGATAGTAAAGTCGATACCATGATTGATGTGAACGACAGCCTAGACGATTCACTAAAAGAAGCCCCACTTGGCTTTAATAATCGTCAGATCGAATGGGGTGAGATGAAACAAATCGATGAGAATACGATTCGTATGGACATCACCTACAATGATGGTCAGAAAGCCGTTTTGACGGGGGTTCGTGATGGCGACAAGGTCAGTTACTACATGGATGGTACGTTAGTATCAGAAACCTCTATTCAAGCGCTTGAGCAGTTAGCTGCCGAGAAAGTGTAACGCTTTCAGTTTTATATAGATAAAAGAAAAGCCGCTGGATTTAACCCCAGCGGCTTTGTGTTTTTTAGTATCTAGTAATTTAGCATCTAAAGCTTAGATTAGTTGTTGCTGTGTAGCTCGCTGTTCAGTTCAACAGCAGACTTGTTCGCTAGACATTCAATTTGGCCAGTAATCGAGTTACGACGGAACAGAAGATCAGAAACGCCAGCAAGGTCACGAGCTTTAATGATTTCTACTTCGTTGCCTTCTTTATCTAACATGCGAACCTTAGTACCCGCAGTCACGTAAAGACCTGACTCAACCGTACAACGGTCGCCCATTGGGAAACCAAGACCCGCATTTGCGCCTAGTAGGCAGTTTTCGCCGATAGAGATAACCATAGTACCGCCACCCGACAGAGTACCCATGATAGAAGCGCCGCCGCCGATGTCTGAACCGTTACCCACAACAACACCCGCAGAGATACGACCTTCAACCATGCTTACGCCAGTAGTACCCGCATTGAAGTTGATGAAACCTTCGTGCATTACTGTTGTGCCTTCGCCTACGTGTGCGCCAAGACGAACACGAGAAGTGTCAGCAATACGAATACCTGTTGGTACCACGTAATCTACCATTTTAGGGAACTTGTCTACGCAATCTACAGACAGAGCGCGACCCGCTAGGCGAGCTTCGATTTGACGCTCAGCCAGCTCAGGAAGATCGATAGGGCCTTCGTTAGTCCATGCGATGTTGTGCAGTAGACCGAAGATACCGTCTAGTACCGTACCGTGTGGTTGAACTAGGCGGTTAGAGATCAGTTGCAGCTTAAGGAAGCCTTCAGCAACTGATGCTGGCTTCTCGTCAGTCGCAAGAACAACAAGAACAAGAGGTTGCTCAGATGCTGCTGCTTTTTCTGCGAAAGATGCGTTTGCTGCATCGTCGTTTGCTGCGAATGCTTTCGCTAGTTCTGCGCTTTGTGCAGCAGAGATTTCGATAGCTTGGTTGCCTTCAGTGTAACCTGCAACTTCACCAACAGCCGCAACAAGAGCGTCGCTTGGGTTTAGAAGTGGGTTAGGGAAGAACGCTTCAATGATTTTATTGTCGCGGTTTTTGGTTGCCGTACCGAAGGCTAGTGAAAAGTAAGCCATGTTGAATCTCCATGTGTTGAGTCTTGATTTTGCTATTTCATAACAGCGGCTCGAATAACAAGCGCTGCCGTTAGCAAAGTTAATTTAATTGCGTTCATCATAAAGAGAGCGCCCTCGTTATGAAAGGGCGCATCGGGATAAAGTCTGTAAAATGATATTGCTTGTCTTTCTGGAGATAGTTTTCTGCAATGAGAAAATGATGCAATTCAACAAAATTTGATATCAAAGTTAGATAACCAACGTTCTTTAAATGAACAACACTCTTTAAATAAATAGCGCTTTATAAGCCTGCTCAATCCCTTCAATCAACATCTGCATACCGATAACGGCGAGTATTAAACCCATCATTCGGGTTATCACGTTCAATGCACTTGGTCCGACAGCTTTAACGAAGCGTTCGCCGAATACAAATAAGATATAGGTTAAGGTACATAGTAGGCCGAAAGCGACGATGGTTATGATGGTTTCATAGACCCCCTCGGTACTGGCAAAGTTCATCGCAGTGGCAATGGTGCCGGGGCCAGCGAGAATTGGCATTGCAAGTGGTGAGACGGCGATACTTAGAGCAGCGTCTTTCTGGGCGTCTGAGTTCACTTTCTCTTTTGCTTTGGCGTGTGTTGAATCACCTTGCAGCATGTGGAAACCAATCAAAAAGACCAAAATGCCGCCTGTGATGCGCAGTGCGTACAGCGTGATACCAAAGAGGTCAAAGATCAGTTTGCCAGAGAGTGCAAAAGTACTGACGATGATGAATGCGATAAACACTGAACGGAAAGCGATAGATTTAACGGTTTCCCTGTCATTGTCACCGGTTAATCCAAGAAAAATTGGCGTATTAGCTATTGGGTTCATAATGGCAAAAAAGCCCATGAACACGGTAATGGTATGAATGATGAGCTCTTTCATATTATTCCTTTGAAAAGATGCAGTTAAATACAAATAATTATTAGAAATAGATAGTAGAGTAAGTGTGAATAAAAAACAGCCAGCATAAGGCTGGCTGTTTGGTTTTAGTGATAGGTGTAGAGTTTTGGTCGTCTGTTATTGCTTGTTTCTCAGTTAACTGACTCTATTCTATGGATAGATCGTGGCGCTCAACGTTGTCGTTATGCGTTTTGAGATTCGCTTACTGCTACAGCCAATGCAACCGTCGCACCGACCATTGGATTGTTACCCATACCGATGAAGCCCATCATTGCAACGTGAGCAGGAACAGAAGAGCTACCTGCGAACTGAGCATCAGCGTGCATTCTACCCATAGTATCTGTCATGCCGTAAGACGCAGGGCCTGCTGCCACGTTATCTGGGTGCAATGTTCTACCTGTACCGCCGCCTGAAGCAACTGAGAAGTAAGGTAAACCTTGGCGAGTACGTTCTGCTTTGTAGATACCTGCAACAGGGTGTTGGAAGCGCGTTGGGTTAGTTGAGTTACCTGTAATACTCACATCCACTTTTTCTCGGTGCATGATTGCCACGCCTTCACGTACATCATCAGCGCCGTAACACAAGATCTCTCCGCGAGGGCCTTGTGAGAAGCGGCGACGTTCGGTTTCAACAAGTTCACCCGTTTGGTAATCGTATTGAGTGCGAACATAGGTAAAACCATTGATGCGAGAGATTAAGTAAGCCGCATCTTTACCTAGACCATTGAGTATTACCTTTAATGGATTGTGACGTGATTTGTTGACGTTGAGTGCGATTTTAATCGCACCTTCTGCAGCAGCAAAAGATTCATGGCCCGCAAGGAAAGCAAAGCAGTGTCTTTCTTCATTTAGAAGACGTGCAGCCAATGCACCGTGGCCAATACCGACCTGGCGTTGCTCAGCAACACTGCCGGGTTTGGTGAATGCTTGAAGGCCTTCACCAATGATATTCGCAGCTTGTTCTGCGCTGGTGGCTTTGCGAAATAGCGCCAGTGCTGAGCCAAGGATATAGGCATCGGCAGCGCTTTCGAAAGCAATAGGTTGGGTATCCATCACTAGCGCTTTTGGGTCGACATTGTGTGATAGACAGTATTGGTTCGCTTGCTCTAAAGAGTCGAAGTTCATTTCTGCCAATACGCGAGTTACTGATTCATTAAATTGAGTGTTCATCATATCTTTCCTCTAAATTGGCAAAATTAGTGTTGGCGTGGGTTAATGGTGGTAACGGCTTCATCGAAGCGACCATAAGTCCCCGTCGCAAGGTCAGCAGCTTCATTAGCTGGCATGCCTTGGTTAATCGCCTTCATCATTTTGCCGAGGTTGAGATATTCGTAGCCAATCACTTCGCTGTGATCATCAAGTGCAAGCTTGGTCACGTAGCCTTCTGCAAGCTCTAGGTAACGAACGCCTTTCGCTGAGGTTGAATAGCTGGTGCCTACTTGGCTACGTTGTGTTTGACCTAAGTCTTCCAATGCTGCGCCAATTTCTAGGCCGCCTTCAGAGAATGCGGATTGAGTTCGACCGTAAACGAATTGCAGAAAGATTTCACGCATCGCTACGTTGATCGCATCACACACCAAGTCAGTATTCAGAGCTTCAATAATGGTTCTTCCAGTGAGAATTTCGGCTGCCATCGCGGCTGATTGAGTCATGCCTGAACAACCAATCGTTTCGATTAGCGCTTCTTCGATGATGCCGTTTTTTACGTTCAGCGTTAGTTTTGCTGCACCTTGTTGTGGTGCACAAGTGCCTACGCCATGGCTTAAACCAGAAATAGCGATGACATCTTTTGGACTAACCATAGCGCCTTCAACTGGAATTGGAGCTGAAGTGTGAAGATCACCCCTTTGAATAGGGCACATTGATTGAATTTCTGAAGAGTAGTGCATAATGTTTTCTCACTGATAGAGCCATTTAAGACCTAGGGCGTTGAGAAAACAGGACGTGTTGGAAGAGGTGCGGCTAATTCACTACAGATCTTGAGTATCGATCATCCAAAGCTGTCATGAAGCTCGGTCTTAATAGACTAAGTCCATTCCAAAATGGAGGAGTAGCGATACATCCAACAGTATTACCTGTTTTCGATTCTGTAGGAGTCATTAGCACGGTTCAAAAGAACGGGCGGTTGAAGCAAAAGCTTAGGTGGAACCCCATCACCTGATGGCTATAGATTAGATCTTAATCACACTTTTGTGCAAGCGAATGTTTAGAGCGATTTCGACTATAAACAGAGTTCATTATATTTCGATAAGTATAAAAAAACGCCAATAACGAGCTCTGATTAGAGACATTATTGACGTTTTTTAGAAAACTTCAGCTAATTAAGCGGCATCTTCTTCTGCGTCTTCAACAGCTTCAAGCTTCTTTTCTTTTTTCGGAGCTGGTTTACGCTTAGCACCTAATGCGTAAAGAACTTCTTCTTTGTTCTTCGCTAGGTACATAGCAAGCTCTTCTTGCTTGCCTTCATCTTCAACTAAATCGCTTTTGCTTAATAGTTCAAAAAGCTCATCAGCCATATCCAGCATTTTGTCGTATGCGTCAGCTTCGGCTTTAGAGGTAAAAGTCATTTTCTCTTCTCCGTTGCGTTCGACCACGTACTTGACGATAACAGCCATGGTTAATCCTCTAAGTTTGATAAAATTTTACTGGCTTTTTATACAGTTTCTGATGTTAAAAGTCCAGTTGGAGCCCTAACAATGCGGCCTCAATCTTGATGTGTAGCCCAGTCTTCACAATAACTCATGAAAGATTTCAGCAGCGGGCTCTGGTATTTGTCTTTGTGTACCAGCATCCAGAAACGTCGTTTCATGTCGAGTGGGACATCGAGTGCTTTCACTCGACCTGAGTCAATTGCTCGTTGCGCCGCCAGTCGTGATAAACACGCGAATCCAAGATTGGCAGAAACTGAATTGATGATCGCCTCGGTGGTGTTGAGTTCAAAGGATTCATACCAGTGTTCGATACGCGGTGCGACGGCACGAAGGAAAAACTCGCGAGTCCCTGAGCCTGATTCACGTAGAATCCAGTGACTATCTTCTAAATCGCTTAAAGTCACTTTTTCTTTTGAAACGAGAGGATGTTGATTACTAACAATAATACACATTTCATCGCTGCTAAACTGACTCGAAATGAGTTCAGGGTGTAATGTTTTTCCTTCAATTAGCGCGATATCAAGTTCATAATCCACCAACTTTTGGCAGATCAGAGCACTGTTTGAAATGAACAAGCTTTGATCCTGATGTTGAGTTCGTTCGCGAAAGCCAGACAAAATAAACGGTGCGACCTGATTACCAATCGTGTCACTCGCGCCGACCTTTAGATTGCCACTTAAAGGCTGATCATCACGGAACAAAACATCAATACCTGCGGCACGATGTAATATCTCATCCGCCAAAGGAAGAAGCTTTTGTCCTTCTTGATTGAGAATTAATCGGTTATTAACCCGGTCAAATAGAGAGTGACCGAGTTGTTTCTCCATTTCGCCTAGCGCCATGCTGACAGCGGCCTTAGACAGAAACAGAGCCTCAGAGGCTGCGGTCAATGTCGAATGCTGGGTAATAGTGACAAACACTTTGAGTTGTTTGATTGAAATATTAGCCATCAGGTTCCTAGTTTTACGCTGCTGGTGGAAAGGTATCGTTCAGTATTAATGAACATTTGTTATATATAATTGGATATTGTTTAACGAAGCGCAAGCGTATTATGGCTTCAACAAGCTGATGAGTTCACAAGTTTAGTGAATTAAGTTTAAGAGAGGCTGACATGATTCAACGTATTAAATATAGATTAACAGGAGCTCCAACACCCATGGCAGGGTTAGCACTCGCAATTGCAAGCTTAGGCTGGTGTTGGGATGGTGTTTTAGTCGCACAAGGTATTTTGCACACACCGGGTTTGGTGCAGTGGATCAGTGCTGGCATTGCGGCGGTATTACTTCTTGTTTTAGCAGTGAAATTTTTGATTCACGGCCACTTATTACGTGAAGACCTTGCTCACCCTGTTGTTGGCAGTGTTGTACCCACATTCGCGATGGGTTGTATGGTGGTGTCTGCTTCGTTGGCTCCAATCTCTCAATTCTTACAAGAAGCTGTGTGGCTCGCTTCGGTAGCGTTACATGTCGTGTTCTTGGTGAGCTTCTTATACCACAGAGCTAAAAACTTTGAGATTCACCACATGGTGCCAAGTTGGTTTGTGCCACCAATCGGTATTATCGTGGCAGACGTTTCTTTTTCAGGTAACCCGATCTTAGAACCCGTTGCTCACGCGACTTTAGTCTTTGGTTTATTGGTTTATGCCGTAATGCTACCTCTTATGATCTACCGTTTGATCTTCTCTTATGAAGTACCTGACGCAGCAAAACCAACCATTGCGATTATGGCGGCACCAGCAAGTCTATCTTTAGCAGGCTACCTAACGGTGACGGCAAATCCTTCGCCAGTGATCATTGGGTTACTCTTTGGCATTGCAGTGTTGATGACGTTTATTATTTACATCGCGTTTTTCAAACTACTTCGTCTGCCATTCAGCCCTGGCTATGCGGCGTTTACATTCCCAATCGTGATTGGTGCAACGGCGCTATTCAAATTGGCGGCTTGGATGCAAACTGTTGGTGTGGAAACTCACTATGTGGATCAAGTCTTCAACCTAGCCTATCTAGAATTGATTGTGGCAACGTTTGTAGTGGGTTATGTGGCGGTTCGTTATTACATGAATTACAAACCTCACCGTGTTCTAAGTGCGGTAGGCAGTAGATTGTAAGAATCAATAGTTCAAAAGATAAACGGACCTTAAGTTTTCAGTATTTCATAAGCTTATATTCCTAATCCAAACTCGGCACTTATGCTAATCTGGCTTTATATTGTGGCAAGATTAGCGTGAGTGCACTTTGTTTACTGTTTACCATTCCAATAAAGTCGATACTTTAAAAATCCTTCTCGTTCACTTAATCAAAAGTGATCCTTTAGCCAATCCTTTCGAAAAAGAGCAGATCTTGGTTCAGAGCCCAGGCATGTCTCAATGGCTTAAGATGGAACTCGCCAAAGAGTTTGGTGTAGCAGCAAATATCGATTTCCCACTTCCAGCAACCTTCATTTGGGATATGTTTACCCAAGTGCTTCCTGATGTACCTAAACGCAGTGCTTTTAACAAAGAAGCGATGACGTGGAAGTTGATGAGTTTACTACCCGTTAAGCTTGACCACCCTGATTTCTTGCCTCTGCAACGTTATCTTGAAAATGATGAAGATGACTCTAAGTTGTATCAATTGGCAGAGAAAATTGCCGATATCTTCGATGGTTACTTGGTGTATCGACCGGAGTGGATGGCGATGTGGGAAGCGGGAGAGCCCGTTGCTGAATTGGTCGATGATGAAGGGCAGCAAGAGCACCCTTGGCAACCGATTTTGTGGCAAGCGCTCTATGAGCAAACCTTGTCTCAAGGCCAATCTAAATATCATCGTGGCAACTTGTACCACGACTTCATTGAAGCGCTAGCTAATCAACAAGGTAAATTGCAACATCTGCCTAAACGCTTATTTGTGTTTGGTATCTCTTCGTTGCCTCCTCGTTACATGGATGCGTTGAAAGCACTCGGTGAGCAGATTGATGTGCACTTGATGTTTACCAACCCTTGCCAACATTACTGGGGCGATATTCGCGACCGTAAATATTTGGCAAGAGTTGAAGCGCAGCGTCGTAAGCAGTTTGCGTTGGTTGATGGTTTGCCTAAATTGGAGGGTGAAACTTCACCATTGAAAGATTGCATTGAAGCTAATATTGAAGACGAACTGCATACCAGCCAAGCCGTGGGTAATAGTTTACTTGCGTCTATGGGGAAACTGGGCAGAGATAACCTGTTTTTACTATCTCAATCAGACTGCGAAGAGCATGAGTTCTTTATTGATGTTGAGAGAGATAACCTATTGCATCAACTGCAAGCCGATATTCTCCAGTTAGAAGAACATCAAGACGACCACATATTAGATTCCAGTAACCATAAACAGGTTGTTGAACTTGGCGATCGCTCTCTGACCGTACATGCGTGTCACAGCCCAATGCGTGAGGTTGAAGTCCTTCATGATCAGCTGTTGGCGATGTTTGATGCCAACCCGACCCTGAAACCACGCGATATCATCGTGATGGTGTCTGACATCAATGCCTATAGCCCAGCGATTCAGGCGGTATTTGGTAATGCTCCGGGTGAGCGTTATATCCCTTACTCGATCTCTGATAGAACCGCAGACCAAGAAAGCCCAATTCTGACCGCTTTCATGCAATTGGTCGCGCTACCGAACACGCGCTGTTTAGCCTCTGAGTTGCTAGAGCTGTTAGAAATTCCTGCGATGATGGCGCGCTTTGGTATTGATGAGTTTCAATTCGAGCAAGCCAAGCAGTGGGTTGAAGAAGCGGGCATCCGTTGGGGTGTAGACTCTTCTACCGCAACGGAATTTGATCTACCTGCAACCGAGCAAAATACCTGGCTATTTGGTATTCAGCGCATGTTATTGGGTTATGCGATGTCGGACTCTGCGGGTTTGTTTGAAACCGAACACTCTCCGATTGCCGCTTATAACGAAGTTCAAGGCATTAACGCCGAACTTGCAGGCAAGTTAGCTCACTTTATCGATCGTATTGCCCATTACCGTCAACGTTTAACTGAAACACAATCTATCGATATGTGGCGTGAAACCTTGCTGCAAATGATTGATGATTTCTTTGCGGTTGAACTAGAAGGCGAGGTGGTGCTTAAGTCGATTCGTGATGCGCTTTCTCAATTAAATGAACAGCTTGATGATGCCTTGTATGAGCAAGAGTTGTCGCCAAGCATTATCTACCAGTACCTCAATAATAAGTTATCTGGTGCGCGTATTAGCCAGCGTTTCTTAGCGGGTCAAGTTAACTTTTGTACCTTGATGCCGATGCGTTCTATTCCGTTCAAAACCGTTTGTCTATTAGGCATGAATGACGGGGTTTACCCTCGCTCAATGCCCCCAGAAGGTTTTGATTTGATGAGCGGCCAAACTCGCTCGCCGAATGGCGTAGGCAAAAAGAGTCTAGCTCGTCCAGGAGACCGTTCTCGTCGTGATGATGACCGCTACCTATTCTTAGAGGCAATGTTGTCGGCGCAAGAGTGCTTGTACATCAGTTATGTCGGCCGTTCGATTCAAGATAATACTGAGCGAGTGCCGTCGGTATTGGTTTCAGAGTTGATCGAGTACTGCCAACAGAACTATTGCTTAAGTGAAGATCAAGCATTACCAAGTGATGATTCAGGCATCAACCTGACTCAAGCGATCAGCTTTGAACACACCATGACACCGTTCAGCCCTGCTGCGTTTACTCAAGGTGATGCGAGCCATGTATTGAGTTATGCCAAAGAGTGGCTACCTGCGGCTAACCGTTCCGGTGAACGCAGTGGTGAGTTCAATCGCGCATTGGACGACTATTTGTTGGGTGCAACGTATCCGTTGGAATTGGATCTGGTTGAATTACAGCGTTTCTGGCGCTTACCGGTGCAGTACTTCTTTAATCGCCGTCTAAAAGTGGTGTTTGAGCCGCCACTTCCTGTGATGGAAGACGATGAGCCATTTGTACTTAATGGTTTAGAGAGTTTCCAACTTAAGGATGCTTTGCTGCAAGTGCTGCTAGACCACCCTGAAGGCGCAGACGAAGCCGTTCGATTGTTTGTCTCTGAGCAAAAAGCACAGGGCCGATTACCGGTCGGCGCTTTCGGGGATATCGAATTTGAAACCAACCGTGTTCAAGCGGAAGACTTAGCCAAAGAGATTCGATTTGTGAGTGGTTCGCCGCAGCAAGATCTCGAAGTGAATATCGAGTTTGACGTGTTAGGCGAAGGTAAACCTGTTCGCTTGATGGGTTGGTTAACTCAAAACTATCAATCAGGTCTAGTGCGTTTCCGTAGCGGTAAAATACGCTCTCAAGATTATTTGGCAGCGTGGATTGATCATTTATGTTGTGCAGTGATGGGACACGGAAAAACGACTCATATTATTGGCTATGACAGAAAAGAGGGCGTTGTTCACCAAACGCTACAACCTATCGGCGATGCACAGCAGGCGAAGAGCTTGTTGGCTGAGTTAGTACGATTGTTTTATCAAGGCATGACAGCGCCATTGCCTTACTTCCCGAAAACCGCATTAGCTGGTGTTGAAGCGGGCTTTAGTCGTGGGAAATGGGTCGATGACGAAGAAAAGTCCCTTAAGAAAATGGCCGATACCTTTAATGACAGCTTCGCCTTCACGGGCGAGGGTAGAGATACCTACATCTCACGAATCTGGTCTAAATGGGACGATGAATTGGCTACTGAGTCGCGCATGTATTCAACGCTTGTACTACAGGCGGCAAGGTTGGCTGCTGCCGATCTGGAAGATCAGGAGTAACTGGTTGTGATCGACAAGATCGATAACGAGTGTGCTGAATTAATGAAAAACGAAAGAGAGTTGCTGGTCAGCATTTGGGATGCTTACTTTCCAGGTGAAGGGAATCAAGGTGAAGAGAAGCAAGGTACAGGAAATAAAGTGGCCGCCAGTAAATCATTATTAGTGTAGGGCGTTCGCTGTACGGCCACAGGTCAGAGGGACCATTATTCTGTGGTTCAAAGTAACGCATGAGTACAAAACTCATAGGCGATCCTGAACTCGTGGGCGCATAGTAGCGAGGCGATCTGAATTGATCCGTGAGAGAGATCGCACTAACTATTAACAAATCAGCGTAGGACGTAAATTGAATGACGTTTTCCACGCTAGGTCACATTTGTAACAACACATTTATCAGAAGGCAGTAAGGCATGACGACCACAAGCAGTGTTCAGGTAATCGCTCCAAAAACACTCGATACCATGACGTTTCCACTTCATGGCGCGCGTTTAATTGAAGCATCGGCGGGTACGGGTAAAACATTTACTATTGCTGGCTTGTATTTGCGCTTACTGCTGGGGCACGGCACTGCTGCGCCGCAAGGTGATCTGACGGAAGCTACACGACACCATGAGCCACTAACTGTAGACCAAATTCTAGTGGTGACCTTTACCGAAGCGGCTACCGCTGAGCTGCGAGATCGTATCCGTGCTCGAATCCATGATGCACGGATTGCGTTTGCACGTGGGCAAAGTGACGACCCAGTGATTGCTCCTTTGTTACAAGCCATCGATGATCATGCTGGCGCAGCTAAAACTCTGCTTAACGCTGAAAGACAAATGGATGAGGCCGCGGTCTACACCATTCACGGTTTCTGTCAGCGAATGTTGACTCAAAATGCCTTCGAGTCAGGAAGCCGATTTGATAATGAATTTGTGACCGATGAAAGCCACCTTAAAGCGCAAGTGGTTGCCGATTATTGGCGTAAACAGTTCTACCCATTGCCAATTCAATTAGCAGGTGAGGTTCGTAATATCTGGGGTTCTCCCGCTTCTCTATTGGCTGACGTAAATCGTTATCTGACGGGTTCTCCACTAAAGCTAACCGTCGAAGCAATGTCGGGCGACCTGCAAACTCTGCACAATCAAAACCTAGATAAAGTGAAGCAACTTAAGGCGTTGTGGTGCGAATCCGAAGCGGACTTTTTGGCTTTGATTTCAGGTTCAGATGTGAACAAGCGTAGCTACACCAAGAAGTCTTTACCGACTTGGTTAGAAGCCGTCACGGCATGGGCGCAGAGCGACACTCATGATTACCAGTTTCCAGATAAACTAGAGAAGTTCTCTCAAGCCACTTTAGTTGAAAAAACACCGAAAGGCACTGCACCTCAGCACGCCGTTTTCGAAGCGATTGAGGACTTCTTAAGTTCTCCTGCAGACCTGAAAGTCCCTTTGTTGGCACATGCGATTACTCATTGTCGAACCATGTTAGCTAAGGCTAAACAGCAGAAACAGTGGTTATCGTTTGATGATTTGTTGACTCAGTTATCAGCGTCGATTGATGTGGATGAGCAATCATTGCTGGTGGAAAGGATTCGCACGCTTTACCCGGTGGCGATGATCGATGAATTCCAAGATACCGATCCGCTGCAATACAGTATTTTTAGCCGAATCTATCTCGATAATCCGCAGTGCGGCTTGTTTATGATCGGTGACCCGAAGCAGGCTATCTATGGCTTCCGTGGCGCGGATATCTTTACCTACATTAAGGCAAGAAACCAAGTTAGTGCTCACTATACGTTAGGCACTAACTGGCGTTCGAGTGCGGATATGGTCAGCGCTGTAAACCAAGTGTTTATGAACTCGGATAGCCCGTTTATCTATGATCAAGATATTCCATTTTTGCCTGTTGCCGCCAGTCCATCGGCTGACAAACGCCAATGGGTGATGAATGGTGAAACTCAGCATGCACTTACCTTTTGGCTGCAAGATGCTGAAGATAAGCCCTTACCGAAAGGCGAATATCACAAGGCAATGGCTGAGGCGACGGCGAGTCAAATTCAAACCATTCTGACCGCTTCTCAAAACGAGCAAGCCTATTTTGATAACGGTAAAAAACAACATGCCGTGAATACGGGTGACATTGCTGTTTTGGTTCGAACCGGTAGTGAAGGTCGTCTGATCAAGAACGCGTTGTCTGAACAAGGCATTGCGAGCGTGTACTTGTCTAACCGAGATAGCGTGTTCACCAGCTTGGTCGCGCAAGATATTCAACGCCTATTGCAAGCGGTGCTGACACCTGAAAACGATCGTGCATTGCGCGCGAGTTTAGCGTCGGAATTGTTTGCTCTGGATGCTGCATCATTAGATGAACTCAACAACGATGAAGTGGTTTGGGAAAACGTCGTTAACGAATTTCGAGAATATCGTAAGTTGTGGCTACAGCGTGGCGTGTTGCCAATGTTACGCAGCGTGATCAGCAAACGACATCTCGCGGAACGCTTACTGGAAGAAGAAAATGGTGAGCGCTCACTCACTGATTTAATGCACATTGGCGAATTGCTGCAACAAGCTAGGCAAGAACTCGACAGCGACTATGGCTTGCTGCGTTGGTTGGCAGAAGCGATATCAGATGCGCAAAATGGTTTAGGTGGCAGTGAAGACGACATTCAACGCCTTGAATCAGAGAGAAACTTGGTTCAAATCGTTACCATTCATAAGTCGAAAGGTCTGGAATATGATCTAGTATTCCTGCCGTTCGTGGCGAGTTATCGTGAAGCGAGTGAAGGTAAGTTCTATGATCACGACTCAGATACTACAGTGCTTGATATTACGGGCAGTGATAGTGCCTTAGCACAAGCCGACAAAGAGCGATTAGCGGAAGACTTACGCTTGATCTACGTAGCGCTTACTCGTGCTGTTTATGGATGTTTCATTGGCATGGCACCGCTACGTAAAGGGCGTTCAACCAAAGAGCCAACTGGCGTTCACTTAAGTGCCATGGGCTATTTGGTTCAAAACGGACAAGAGCAAGGCATCGCCGAGTTACATCAAGCTCTGTCAGCGATTGAGGGTAAGAATTCAAGTGTGCTGCTGTCTGGAACACCGACTGCTCACGAGCACGTATTTGTACAAACAGAACAAGTGAGTGAAGACTTACATGCTAACGAACTCAAGGCTTCAATTGACCGAGCTTGGCGTATCACCAGCTACTCGGGGCTTGTAAAGCAAGGCAGTCATGGTGCTAGTCATGACGCAACCATTGAGGTGTCTGGCTTTGACATTGACTCGGCTGATGAGCAGGATGAGTCTGAGTTGATTGAACCTGAACGCTCTATCTTTACGTTCCCTCGGGGTGCTCGGCCAGGTACTTTCTTGCACACCTTGTTTGAGGATGTTGAATTTACCGAGCCAGCAACCAGCGAACATAACACGCAAGTAATCACTCACTTATTAGAGTCGGAGCAATACGAACTAGAGTGGTTGCCCGTTCTTCAACAACTGGTCGATACCGTTCTTAATACCGCATTGGATGGCAAAAATCTAAAGCTGAGTGAGAAAGACTCGATGCAACGCTTAGTTGAGATGGAGTTCTTATTACCGATCGAAGTGTTGGCCGCATCTGAACTGAATCAAACCATTCAATATCACGATCCGTTATCGGCTAAAGCGGGCGACCTAGGTTTCCAAACCGTGCAAGGCATGTTGAAAGGCTTCATCGATTTGGTGTTCGAGCATCAAGGTAAATACTATGTGCTCGACTGGAAATCGAACCATTTAGGTGATGACGCTGCTGTCTACCATGGTGAGGCATTGAAATCGGCGATGGCCGACCACCGTTACGATCTGCAATATCAAATCTACGCGTTGGCTCTGCACCGCTTCTTACGCAGCCGCGTTGCAGATTACAGTTATGAACAACATTTTGGTGGGGTTTATTACTTGTTTTTAAGAGGAATGGACGGCCAATCTCAACAAGGTATTTTCTCGGCGAAACCTACATTGGCTTTGCTCGATGAAATGGATCAATTGATTGACGGTAAAGTGATAGACAGACGTTCAGCACAATTGAATGACAATGAAACTGGACAGATGGGGCTTCTATAATGACAACAGTGACCACTAATACCTGCACAGAGACAGTGAATTCAGTTAAGCCTGCTTCACTTATCCCTGAGCAGCTCATGGATGTATTAAAGTTCCTAGCGGACAAAGGTTCAATTCGTCAGCTGGATTATCAGTTTGCTCGTTTTATTGCTCAGCAAGCGACGAGTCATTCTCAAGAGGTCGGGTTTCTAGCTGGCGTTGTAAGCCATGAATTAGGCAAGGGGCATATTTGTACTCAGCTTATACAGCAGCATAAGGCAGGCCCTGAACAAACGACAGATCTAGCCCAGTTGCTTGGTTTGTACGGTGAAACGGCACTGCAATTGAACCAAAAACTGTTGGGTATTGATTGGGTGACTGTTCTGCAATCATCTAACCTAGTTGGAACAACCAATGACTGCGTTAAGCCGCTAATGTTTGATGGACAGCGTGTCTACTTACAGCGTTATTGGAACTACGAAGTTGTGTTGGCTGAAACTCTAAACCGTTTAAGTAAGCCAGTAGAGTTCAACTCTGAGCAGAGAAAAGCGCTAACCGAAACACTCAATCAGTTATTCGCACGCAGTTACCATTTTCTGTTTAATACCTTAGCCAAGGCTGAAGCAAACCAACAAACGTCTCAGGTATTACGACAACAACTGATGTGTGACCATCTAGATATTGTGAATGAGCAGGCTTTGGATTGGGGCGCGATAGACCAAGCGATTGTTCAAGCTAAACAAGTGACCGATTTAGATGTGCTGGATAGTCTAGTGCCGTTATCTGCTTGTTTGAATTGGCAAAAAGTGGCGGCATCGGTGGCGTTAAGTCGACGTTTTGCGGTTATTTCTGGCGGACCGGGTACCGGTAAAACAACCACAGTAACCAAATTACTTTCGGCTATGGTCGAGCAATCGCTAAGCCAAGGTAAAACACCGACGATCAAGCTAGTGGCACCGACAGGTAAAGCGGCAGCACGTTTAACAGAATCGATTGGAAAAGCGATTGAACAACTTCCTCTAGCACCTGAAGTGAAGGACAACATACCGACGGAATCGAGCACCTTGCACAGATTGCTCGGCGCTATTCCTAATCGAGCTGAGTTTAGACACAACCGACGCAATCCACTTCACCTTGATATCTTGGTGGTGGATGAAGCATCGATGGTCGACTTATCCATGATGTATAAGCTGGTGGATGCGCTTCCTGAGCATGCAAGGCTTATCTTGTTGGGCGATAAAGATCAACTCGCTTCTGTTGAGGCGGGTGCGGTGTTAGGTGATATCTGTTCATTCAATTCTGTCGGTTACAGCAGCGCGCAAGGTAACTTGATTGCGGAAATGACAGGCTTTGATGCGATAGCTAAACCAAGGCAGCTCAAAACAGGATCGGTTAACCCTCCTGCGATTGCAGATAGTTTGTGTATGCTGCAGAAGAGTTACCGTTTTGATGCACGTTCAGGTATCGGACAGTTGGCAAAGGCGATCAATAACGGCTCTGCGAATCAAGTCGATCAAGTGTTTGCGAAAGGGTTTGCGGATATTGAGAATCATCCCTTGTCGAGTGACAGCTATAACTTGATGCTACGTACTTTAGTTAATGAATATGGTGCGTATCTGAACCGAATGAATGTGCCATTGGAAGAGCTAGAAACTCAAGAAGCGAGAGCCAAATCGGTGCTCGACTTGTTCAGTCAATGTCGATTGCTGTGTTCTATTCGTGAAGGTGACTTCGGTGTTAAAGGCCTCAACCAAAGAATCGAAAGGGCACTTGCCGCAAGACGTTTGGTGAATCCGCATAACGATGAATTGTGGTATCACGGGCGACCAGTAATGGTAACGCGCAATGATCATGGCTTGGGCTTATACAATGGTGATATTGGTATCTGTATGCTTGAGGCTGATGTAAGTAGCTCTTCTTCAATTGATGATAACTCAGCCCCTCGATTAAAGGTGTACTTTGAATTGCCCGATGGCAGTGTAAAAGCTGTACTACCAAGTCGAGTGCCTGATCATGAAACCGCGTATGCAATGACGATACACAAATCTCAAGGCAGTGAATTTGATCTGACCTTAATGATCTTACCGCCAGACTTCAGCCCTATTTTAACGCGAGAACTTATCTATACGGGTATCACGCGTGCTAAGAAACGACTGATGATGTTCAGTGATACCAATGTCTTGAAGCGTGGTATTAAGGTAAAAACAGAGCGAGTGAGTGGTTTAGGAAGTCGACTAACCAACTGACGGTCAGTGGTTTTAGTGGAGGTGTTGCTGGAAGTAAAACGACGAAATAGCAGGGTAAATCGTATACACAAAGCAACCATCCGTGGTTGCTCTGAACGTTATTAGGAATCCGTGCCTAAAAACGCTCGAGTAAACGATATATGGTTTATTTTGTACTTTGCTTGGCAATTCAAAATAAACTCTTTTAGATTTTCGCTCACAGGGAACACGCAGTGTACGTCTAACCCTTCTAAGAATTGGTTATCAGCCATATCCCAAAAACTTTGCAGCGAGTTACAAACAATGGTTCTCATATCAATGTTGCTCTTTTGCTGTTTATATTAACGAGCAGACTGATGACTACTAGCATGCTGATCGTTAACGGGTATAGCAATCCGTGCAGTGACCGCCTGAATGTCATAGATTAAACATTCGGCGGCATTCCAATAAAAACGCTTGTCGATATTCATAAAGCGTGCAAATTCTATACAATTATGGCTGTGAATGAAAGTGCATATTTAATAAATATCACATTGGAAACGATTACATTTGCAATAGATTCCTTATTAAAGTGAGATTTTACTCCAAATTTAATTTACACATTTAACGCTAAGATCTTGGAATTCCTTTGATAGTTGTACAGACCTTGTTTTTCCATTGGTAATTCATCAACAGCAATCTCATAAAAACCCTGTTCACGGAACCAATGAAGGCTGTGTGTGGTAAGAACAAAGATCTGGTCGATATCACGAGATTTGGACTGATGACGCATGTAATCCAGCAGTAACTGCCCACGGTTTCCATCTCGGTAGTCTGGGTGAATGGCGACACAGGCCATCTCTGCCATGTGATCTTCTGGGTAAGCGTATAGCGCAGCGCAACCAATGATCAGACCGTCTTTTTCGATGATGGTAAAACGATGGACTTCTTGCTCTAACTGCTCTCTTGAGCGACGAACTAAGATGCCTTGTTCTTCCAGTGGACGAATGAGGTCAAAGATGCCACCGATATCATCAATCTGAGCTTGTCTGACTTGTTCGGCACTCGCCATGACCACTTGGGTTCCAATACCATCAAAAGAGAATAGCTCTTGGATCAATGCGCCATCGACTTTGTAGCTGATTAAGTGACAACGAGGCACGCCTGCTCGGCAAGCGGAGATCGCTCCTTTCAAGAAGCGCAGTGTTCCGGTGCTCATGTCTTCGGCGGGGTTCTGGGATTCCGTTAAGCGTTCAAGAATTTGCTTGGCGTCTTTAGGGAAGAGTTCGGCGAGTACATTACCGCTTTCGTCAGTCACCCCTTGCTCAGAACAAAAGCCAATCAGTTTGTCGGCTTTCAAACGGATAGCAACTTGTGTCGCGACCTCTTCCGAAAGCAGGTTAAAGCTTTCGCCAGTGACTGAACTGGCAATAGGCCCAAGAAGGACGATGGAACCTTGGTCAAGGGTGCGATTGATCCCTTCGATGTCTATTCGACGAATGCGTCCGCTGTGGCAGTAATCTGTACCATCATCGACGCCTAAGGGTTGAGCGGTGATGAAGTTACCACTCATAACATTGAGTTGAGTTCCTGCCATTGGGGTGTTGTTCAAACTCATTGAAAGGCGAGCGGTGATCGCAAGTTGCAGTTGTCCAGCCGCCTGCATTGCAACACCTAAAGAATATTCATCTGTGACTCTAATATTTTTATGGTAAGGCGTATGGCAGTCTTGTTTCTCTAACAGTTGGTTGATCTGTGGTCTTGCCCCATGAACGAGAACAATCTTAACCCCAAGGCTATGAAGCAGGGCTATATCACTGATAATGTTGCCAAAGTTTCTATCGGCAACTGCTTCACCTCCCAACATAATCACCATGGTTTTACCACGGTGAGCATTTACATAAGGGGTCGATTGCCTAAAGCCTTTGACTAGCGCCGTACTTCTTAATTTCACAGAATAAGTCTTCCTTGTTTATTTATTCGATAATTTAGCATTTAAATTCAAATCTGAACAACAACTTTTTGGAATGAAGCGCAAACTATTCTCATCTAGGCTTCGTTTTATAAACTGTCTCAGTGTACAATGCGTACAGCATCCTTATGAGTCGTAAACGAATGCAAAAAAATCCAGTAAGAAAGAGTAAGATTGATGAGATCGCAAAAGGTCTCTACAGTGGAGCAGAGCAACGCAACAAACCTAAATTGAGACGTAAGCTCATTGAACGCAGTTTAATGGTTTTAGCTTTGGTGGGTTCGTTTGCCGTCGCTTCCTTGTTCGCCGATGTGTTTTATAGAGTGCAAGATGCGATAACACCTAATAGTCAAATATATGGAACTTGGGTCGAGCAAGATGTCGCTCGTTATGCTGCGGACGAGTTTGTGCTGAGTGAAAATGGTGTGTCAGTGCGAGGCTCTGTTGTGTCGACTCATTTTGATTTTGATGGCAAGTACTTCGAATATAAGGCAGGTAATAAAACGTATCACTTTCGCCTAACGAATTCTGATAAAACAGAAATGATGCTTGTATCGGATAATCACTATAATCCAGTCTTTCGCCTTAAAGGTTATATCGATAACTCAGTTCGATAGGTTATCTTATACCAATCGTAGTAAATAACTGGTCACCCTAGCTTGTTAAAAACCTCGATAACTTCGTTAGAATTTTTGATTGTAGAATAACTACTTATCGAAACTTCTTATCGAGAAGAGCTGCCTTGTTCTCAAGATTTTTTCCTACGCTATTTTTGAACACTTACTTACTGTGATTGGTATTATTGTAAACATTTACAATCTAAGATTGTGTTATCTGATCGTTTTTGTCATCCTCGATGCATAGAATATTTAGGATGACTCTTGTGATTAAAAAATGGCTTCCCCTTGTTGCTGCCTCTTTCTTATTTGGCTGTGCTCAACCCACTGATCTTGCCCAACAACACCTTGACGGTGAATTTCCCCGGACCTTAAATAAGGTCGATTTGGTTGAATCTAATAAACCAAGAGACTTCACCGCATTTGCAGAGCAAGCTGAGATGGTGGTTTCTAAATCCCCTTCGATGGCTAAAATCTATGAGCCGCTTTATCAGCAACTCAATGAATGGGCGGTGCTGAGTGGAGAGCCGAGCGAGCTAGCGAATTTTGGTGTTCAAACTGCTCAATTAGGTGGTGGTGATAAACAAGGTAATGTTTTATTCACGGGTTACTTTTCTCCTGTAATGGAACTGCGACATGAAGCAAACGAAGAATACCGATTCCCTGTTTATGGGCTTCCAGAGTGTGATAAAGAGTGTCCAACACGCGAAGAGATCTACAACGGTGCATTAGAAGGCCAAGGTCTTGAGTTAGGTTATTCAGCAAACCGTATCGACCCATTTATGATGGAAGTACAGGGCAGCGGCTTTGTGCATTTCGGAGATGATGACACGCTGCAGTATTTTGCATACGCGGGTAAGAACAATAAAGCTTACGTGAGTATTGGTCGTGTTTTGATCGAAAGAGGTTTAGTGCCACGCGAAAAAATGTCACTGAAAGCAATCAAAGAGTGGGTATTGGCGAACGATCCTGAAGTGGTAAAAGAGCTGCTTGAGCAAAACCCATCTTTCGTCTTCTTTAGCGCGAGAGATGATCTATCCGTAATGGGTAGCGCTGGCATTCCTCTATTACCGATGGCGGCGGTAGCGGGCGATCGCTCTATCTTACCAATGGGAACACCTATCCTGGCTGAGGTTCCGTTACTGAATGCTGATGGTACTTGGAGCGGCGCGCACCAACTAAGACTACTATTGGTTTTAGATACCGGTGGTGCGGTTAAGCAAAATCATTTGGACCTCTACCATGGTATGGGCCCACGAGCAGGAACTGAAGCGGGTCATTACAAGCATTTTGGTCGGGTGTGGAAGCTGGGTCTAGATGGCAGCGCAACCGAAGCGCCTTGGGCTTTGCCTCCTGAAAAGGTCGAGTAAACAATAATAAAATGGGGCATTGAAAGCGAATCGCTAATCCCCTAGACTTTTAATTCAAGAGTGCGTATAAAACGCACTCTTTTCTTTTTCTCAGAAATAAATTGGCGGCAACAATGCGTGAATTGACCACTCCAGCTTCAGAAAACTATGACCAACGATTTGGTGGCACTCGTCGCCTGTATGGCAATAGTGAAGTAGATATACTTAGAGCAGCACACGTGTGTGTGATCGGTATTGGCGGTGTCGGTTCATGGGCGGTTGAAGCGCTTGCTCGTACTGGTTTAGGTGAGCTGACATTGATCGATATGGATGATGTGTGCGTGACGAACATTAACCGTCAAATCCACGCAATGTCGGGCACGGTTGGTAAGAGTAAAATCGAAGTGATGGCAGAGCGCGTTAAGCTGATTAACCCTGAGTGTAAAGTGAACCTGATCGACGACTTTATTGGTCCTGATAATCAGGCTGAATACCTATCGAAAGAGTTCGACTTTGTGCTCGATGCGATTGATAGCATGAAAGCTAAGGCTTCGTTGTTGGCGTATTGCCGTAGCAACAAAATCAAAGTGATCACTACGGGTGGCGCGGGTGGGCAAGTTGACCCGACTCAAATTAAAGTGGCTGATCTGACTAAAACGATTCAAGATCCGTTAGCGAAGAAATTGAAAGACACATTGCGTCGTCATCATAATTTCCCTAAGAACCCTGCGCGTAAGTTTGGTATCGATTGTGTGTTCTCGACTGAGCAACTTAAATACCCTCAAGCCGACGGCAGTGTATGTGCTGCGAAAGCGACCGCAGAAGGTCCAAAACGTATGGATTGCGCGACGGGTTTTGGTGCCGCGACAGTGGTAACCGCGACTTTTGGTTTTGTGGCTGTTTCGCGTATCGTAGAAAAGATCATTCAAAAGCATACTAAGTAACGTCTTCTATTCAATTAATAATCGACTGGATATTAAAATGACCACATTCCCAAGCTCTCCATTCAGCACTGAAATTACCAGTGATGATATTGTCGCGAAGATGCAGACATTCAGCGGTTGGGAAGACCGTTATCGCCAGGTGATTCAATGGGGCAAGATACTGCCAACGATGCCTGATGAACTGAAAAGTGAACAGGTGATTGTATCTGGTTGTGAAAGCCAAGTGTGGTTGGTTTCTCAAAATATCGACGGTGTTTGGCGCTTTTGTGCTGATTCTGATGCGCGTATCGTTCGCGGTCTGATTGCATTAGTGATGGCTGCGTATGATGGAAAAACATCAGAGCAGATTCAAGCGTTCGATATCGATGGATACTTTGAACAAATCGGTTTAATTACCCATCTAAGCCCATCTCGCGGCAATGGATTAAAAGCGATTGTTGCTCAAATCCAAGAGCTAAGTGCTTAACATTTCTTAGATACACAGAAACAAAAAGGGTTGACGCTAAACGCCAACCCTACATAATTTCGCTACTCGCTACTCGCTACTCGCTACTCGCTACTCGCTACTCGCTACTCGCTACTCGCTAC
>NZ_JBGONH010000024.1:0-38796 GCF_041439075.1 Vibrio sp. FF145 | reverse complement strand
CAGCATATCAACGGCTTTTTCTATCGCCGCTACGAGCTTTTCAACATCATCTAGATTGTTATAAATACCAAATGAAATACGAACCGTTCCTTTCACATTAAGTGCATCCATTAATGGGTGAGCACAGTGGTGTCCAGCACGTACTGCGATACCTTGCTGATCCAGCAGAGTAGCAATATCTTGATGGTGAACACCGTCCATCACAAAAGTAATCACACTCGCGTTGGGTTGATAACCCAATACCTGAATATCATCCAGTTTACTGAGTGCAAGATAAGTCTCGTGCTGTAGCTGGTGGATATGATTTTCGACATCTCGCTGAGCAAAACCACTTAACCATTCTATTGCGGTACTTAATGCTATCGCTCCCGCTACATTTGGCGTGCCCGCTTCAAACTTCCCCGGCAGTTCAGAAAATGTAGTGCCAGAGAAAGACACGCGCTCAACCATTTTGCCACCGCCATGCCAAGGGGGCATCGCTTGGAGCAATTCTAGCTTGCCGTAAAGTACACCGATGCCTGCAGGGGCGTAGAGCTTGTGTCCTGAGAAAACGTAGAAATCCGCCCCTAAAGCAGCAACATCAACGGGCTCATGAACGATACCTTGCGCGCCATCGACCACAACAATCGCATTCTTCTTGTGGGCTTTCTCGATAACTTGTTTAATGGGCTGGCGAGAACCCGTAACATTGGTTATCTGAGCCAGAGCAACAATCTTAGTTCGTTCATTCAAAAGGGCGTCAAACGCAACAACGTCAAAGTCACAATCTGATGTCATTGGTACTTTCACGACTTTAGCACCCGTTTGTTCAGCCACAATTTGCCAAGGCACGATGTTGGCGTGATGTTCCATTTCACTGACTAAGATCTCATCGCCAGGTTGAAGCGTGCTTCTTGCGTAAGTTTGTGCGATCAGGTTAAGTGCTTCGGTTGCGCCGCGAGTCCAAATAATCTCTTTTGAAGAGCTTGCGCCGATAAACTGAGCGACCTTATCTCTGGCGGCTTCAAATTGACTGGTCGCGTTGGCTGTTAAGCTATGACTACCACGGTGAACATTGGCATTTTGTTTGGAGTAGTATTGGCTAATGGCATCAATAACCACCTGAGGTTTTTGTGTCGTTGCCGCGCTGTCTAAATAAATCAACGGTTGTTGATTGATGGTTTGTGATAGCGCAGGAAACTGCTCTCGGATGTGATTGATATCAAGCATCTATTCTTACCTAAAATCTTGGAAATTGTTGCTAGCGTTATGCTGAGCGGTATCGTTATTTTATCGCGACTTGTTAATCGTTGCTGACTAATCTTGATGATTCCAGCTATTTTCTCGTTCTTTAACCTGCGTAAACAGCTTTTGGTTAACAGGAACTTCTATCTGATGTTTGAGTGCTGTCTTTATTAGGTGTCCGGTAATGAAGTCGATCTCTGTCTTACGTTGGTAAAACATATCTTGCTTCATGGATGAATTGTTTTTTGCTGTCGCTTGAATAACGTGTTTTACGCTTGTTTCTAATTTGTCGAATGAACAATTAATGCCTTCCGCCTGCATCACTTGCGTGAGTTCTTTAACTATAGAACTCAGAACTTCGTTAAACCTTTGGTCAGCAAGCTCTCCATTTTTGATTTGTTCCAGCCCAGTCAGTGGGTTGATCGCACAATTGATGGCGAGTTTAGCCCACAGCGCCGTTGTTATTTCTGGATTCCAATTTACGCTCGGTAGGGCGTGTTCCAACACATCAACCAAAAAAGTGCACTGTTGACCCTTGAGGTTAAAAGCACCCAATTGAGTTTGGCCGATTCCTGTGTGAGATACACTATTACGATCAGGTTTGAATGCAGCTTGGGTCGTGGTTGCCAATACTATCGGGTGAGCATCAATTTGAGTTGCTATCTGAGCGACCGCCCCCATACCGTTGTGCATGAACATGAGAATGGTGTCAGAGTCTAGATACTGAAGTAACGGAGTGGTGGCTTCTTCTACTTGCCAAGCTTTGACTGTGAAGATCACTAAATCGCTCGCTGATAGCTTTTCGATATTGTTGTTACTGAAGGAAAGTGAAGCTTGTCCATCAAGTGATAAGTCAATTGAGTGATCCGTGGAACGACTCCACAAAGCCACATTATGACCAGCTTGAAGCAGTTTTATTGCCCATAAAGAGCCGATAGCCCCAGGGCCAACAATAGTGATGTTCACAGCAATACCGATATAAAAAAGTGGTGCTGCAAGGATAGCGAGGCATTAAATGAAAGCAATAAAAAATGGCACCCGAGGGTGCCATTTTGGAAACTTTCTTAGAAGTTTGATTAGAACTTGTAAGTTACTGCAACGTAGTGACCTACGCCAGAAGATTCAGCTTTTGAAGCTGAGTTCCATGGAAGACCTTCACCGTCAGCAAAACCGTATACATCGCTGTAAAGTTTTAGGCCGTAACCAACTGCGAACTGATCAGAGTGCCAGTAAAGACCATTGAACATTGCGCCGCCATGGCTTGATGTTGCGTAACCTTTGCCTTCATCCATCCCGAATTGGTAATCGATGTAACCTTGGTAAGAGATAAAAGAACCGTTCTCGAAGAAGTGGAATGGTTTGAACCAGTTAGTAGAGAGTTGGAAGCCGTTCCAATCTTTCTTGTTTGAATCGTATGTTCCGTAAAGGTTTAATCCCATTTTACCGAACCATGGAACCATTACATCAGAACCAAGACCAATTTTTTGAGTATTTACACCAGGACTACCATCAATACAGCCTGTAGAGTTACAGTTAGTAGCGCCACCTCCGCCCCATTCCATAAGCGTAGCAACGTAAAGTTCTTGTACTGGACCAAAAGAAAGATCAGTGCCAGTTAGGCCATCGATAGACATACGAGGCGCAAATTTCATGAACATCTTTTCAGATTTTGCTTTATCGCTGCTTGAGTCTGACGTCAGGTTAAATACATCAACGTAGCCGTAAAGATCGAAAATACCATTGCGACCACCAAATTCCATCTCTAGGTAATCATGAGTCGACTCAGAAACACCTTTTTCATTAAAAGCACCCATCAAGTTAAATTGTAGGAACTTGTAATCGTTCTTGTGGATGTCGCCGTCAGAATAATCAGCCGCCATTACTGGAGCAGAAGCTGCTGCAAGTAGGCCAAGAGTTAAAAGTGATTTACGCATAATGGAACTCTCTATGTTTGAAATAAGTAACCCGCTAATCCGTGCGTGTTTATATGTCCGAATGCCGAGCATAATAGCGATTTTGTTCTCAAATAAAAGTGAGACAGAGTGAAAACTATGATTATTATGGTGAGCATGATCACACTAACGATCTAAATGATGGAACTTTAATGTTGCTATGCATCTTGATGAATCCCTACTTCTATTGATTTTGTGAAATTCGATTATTTTGTGTATAAATTGGTGAAATACCGCTCTAAGCAAACGATTCTACCAAAAATCGTGACATGCATATCAAAATCAACAGTATTTCTTTCTAAGCGTTTTCTCGTAAAAAACACCTCACTTAGCGAACGTTTCGATCCTGCCTTTGATCCATTTCCAAGCAACTCCGTACTGAAGTTTGAATCAATTGATGAACAATTCATGTGATGATTAACCTGACTTTTAACTCTGGTTGTTTTTTCATCGCTGACAATATTGAGACCGTTCATTGCACCAATTTTGAGGCAACATTTAAAGATCTGCTCTTGAGCTTATCTGCTGTGTGACGAACTGGTCGAACTTTTTGGAGAGAAGACCAATGAAATATTCACCTATACTCGCTGTAGCGTTGTCAGCCCTGTTCATTGTAGGGTGTAATGATGACGATCAACCAACAACCCAGCTGCAAGCTGTTCACGCATCGCCAGATGCTCCACTAGCTAATGTGTTAGTTAATAGTCAGGCTCGTTGGACTGGGGTTGATTATGCTCAGGCATCTGGATATACCTCGGTCAATCAAGGCCAGACAACTCTACAGGTCGATGTTCAACTCCCTGGAGATGGTGTGGCGACAGTGATTCCGCCAAGCCAGTTCGATTTAAGCGGTGATTTAGATTACACGGTGATGGTGGTCGGTGATGCTGACGGTTCCAACAACCCAGTTGAGGCTCTCGTTGTGACACGACCTGCAGCAGGCACGGCGACGAGTTCGAGTTTGGATGTGCAAGTTGTTCACGCGGCAACTGGAGTTGGTGATGTGAATCTATACGTTACAGCACCGAATGATCCTCTAGGCGCACCGATTGGAACTTTGGGATACAAAGGATTTACCGATGTGCTCAATATTCCTGCTGGTCAATATCGTGTGAGATTAGAAACCGTGAGTGGAAGTGCTATCGCGTTTGATTCAGGAGAGATCACTCTCCCTGCTGGTAGCGAGCTGACCATTGCAGCCGTGCCAAGAGCGGATTCAACCAGTACGTCTCCGGTGAAGCTGATGGTAATGGATGGCAAAAGTTCATCTATAATTTACGACATGGCAGAATCTGCAGAAGTGAGAGTAGGGCATTTAGTTGATAGTGCACCCTCTGTGGATGTGTTTGTAAACTCGGCTAAGTTTGCTCCTCTTGATGCTCTAATGTTTAAAAAAGTTCGTGGCTTCTTAGATTTGGCGGCAGGCAGTTACGATATCGATATTTATGAAACAGCAACCACCTCTCCAACATTCATTGATGTTGACGGTTTAGCGGTGTTTGCCGGAATGGATTACAGCATCTATGCCGTGGGGACGGTAAGTCCTCTCAATTTGGAAGCGCTAGTTGTTCCAGAAAATCGACGCTCTGTTGCAACCAGTGCAGTATTGAACATTACTCATGCTGCAGCTAATCCAATTGCAGCTTCGGTTGATATTTATTTAACCGAGAACGTGGGAATTTCTGGAAGTACTCCTGCGTTGAGTAATGTGAAATTCAAAGATTTCGCGAATGGTATTTATGTAGCTGCGGGAACTTACTATGTGACGATTACGGTGGCTGGCGATCCATCTACTGTTGCTATTGACTCCGCGCCTGCGACCTTAGTTAACGGTGTTGTGTATCAAGTAGTGGCGATTGATGATTCGATGGGAACGGGATTTAACTTAATAGTAAGTGAAACCACAGATTAATCCGTTAAGCGTCTGCAAATAGAAAATAGAAAATAGAAAATAGAAAATAGAAAAGAGAAGAGGGTAGCTCAATGCTCCCCTCTTCTCTTTTGCTTTTTTTTTCTTTTATTCGTGGTTGTTTTTCGCTTTTTCTAATAAATCAGTGAAAAAGTGGCGTAACGAATAGAGCATGATCAAACTCGGAATCACCATTAATGACGTCAGTATAAAGAAGGTTGACCAATCATTGAGGTAATCGACGAGCTCGCCACTGAATGAAGCCAGTGTTGTTCTACCGAAATTGCCTAAGGATGCTAATAAGGCATATTGCGTCGCTGAGAAAGCTTGGCCAGTCAGTAAGGTTAAGAAAGAGACAAATGCTACCGTCGAAAAGGCGGTTGTGAAGTTGTCGACAATGATAGTTGCCAAGAACAGAGTTTCACTAGGGCCTGCCTGAGCGATCCACGCAAACATTAGGTTGCTGGCTGCCATTGCGATGCCACCAATCATTAGTCCGCGTACAATACCGAATTTCACATTGAAGATACTGCCGAGCAAGGTGAAGAATATCGTCGCGCCCCAACCGATTAACTTAGAATAGTGGCCAATCTGTTCATTGCTAAAGCCTATCTCTTTATAGAAGGTGATAGACATTCTACCCAAGAAGGCTTCACCTATCTTAAATAGGAACACAAACAGTAGAAGGGTGATGGCAACTTGAACTCCGTTTCGTTTGAAGAAATCATAAAACGGTTCTAGCACTGTAACGCTGAACCAAGCGACGACTTTTGAACCCACAACTCTGTTGTGACGTTGTTGTGCTTGCTCTTGTAATGCTTCACGTTGTGTATTGGGTTCTCCGACAAAAAGAGTAAACAGCATTAACACGACAACTACACCAGCCATGCCGTAATACACACCATTCCAACCGATTGAGTCAGCATTGATAAAAGCAAGATAACCTGGAAGAGAATAGCCAGTCCACCATCCCATCACGGCCATTGCGGATGCTTGTGGCAACTTTGATGCTTCCGATTTTGGAAATGAATCAATACGGAAGGCATCTATTGCGACATCTTGAGTTGCTGAGGCGATAGCTATTCCGAGAGCAAGCATAGAGGTGAACATCAAGTCATTGGCTGGGTTTACTCCAGCAATGAACAGGGTACAGATCAATACCAAGCTTTGGCACAAGAATATCCAACTGCGTCGTTGGCCTAATATCGCGTGTAAAACTGGCAGTTTGACTCGGTCTACCAACGGTGCCCATAAAAAGTTAATAGCATAGACAGCAAACACACTGCCGAAATAACCGATCGCAGCACGAGTTAAACCGGCATCTTTTAGCCAACCAGACATGTTGGATCCAATCAGAACCCATGGGAAGCCACTCGAACAACCGAGCATAAACACCCAAAGTAGACGTTTGTCTAAGTAGCTGCGGAAAGTTTGCATCCAAGAAATAGAGGGGGTGCCTGATGACATGGGGCGTCCTTGTATAGAAAACGCCCTTAAGAATAAGGGCGTTACATTGGATTACTTAAGAAGGGTCACTTTAGTGATGACGATTGGGTCGACAGGAATGTCTGACATGCGGCCCATTCGCTTGGTTGGAATTGTTGCCATCTTCTGAACAACGTCAAAACCATCGGTTACTTTACCAAACACAGCGTAACCAGGATTACCGCCTTTCGCGTTTAAGAAATCGTTGTCTGCAAAGTTAATGAAGAACTGGCGAGTTGCAGAATCTGGTGCATTGGTGCGAGCCATTGCGATCGTTGCAGTATCATTCTTCAGGCCATTGCTGCCTTCATTTTTGATAGGCGCATAAGTTGCTAATTGCTTCATATCTTGATCGAAGCCACCACCCTGAGCCATAAAGCCCGGGATCACACGGTGAAACTGAGTGCCTTCGTAGCTACCGTCTGCAACATATTTCAGAAAGTTATCAACACTAACCGGTGCTTGCTCTTGGTTTAGCTCGATAGTGAAGCCGCCTAATGTTGTTTCTACGTTCACTTTAGGACCAGCCCAAACGCTCACGCTCACCAGCATCAATGCGATAGAAGATAGAATGCGCCCCATTAGAAACGTTCCTTCATGTAAGTTTGCAGCTCTTGGTCATTGGCAATCTCTTTAAGAACTAAGTCGATAACATCGTTTAGTACCATTGCGATATCGTCATTTGATGCACTTAATGCACCTGTGCGAGTTGCTGTACCATTGAATGTCTTAACTAGCTTGCCTTCAGGCGTTTCAGCGGTTACTTCAAGAGTTACTTTACCATCCATTTGGTTTTCCATGATGGTGTGCTTGACGGTAACAAGCGCTTCTTGAATCTCTAAAACAATTGAGTTTTCACTGTTAACGCTTGCACGAAAACCTTGAGACTCCAATTGTTGAGCAATAGCGTTTTCTAGAGAAATACGCATGTTTTGCTTAGCGTGAATTGGCTGAATGTTTGAACGGCCACTATCAACCAATGCAACATATTGAGCGGCACGAACATCTTTACTGGTTAGTGTGTATGTTTTGCCTTGTACAAGGTTGCTTGAGCTTAGTGAAGCTTCTGGCATTACGTTGATCTGTTCTTTCTGAGGGGCTGAACATGCTGTCAAAGCCAAAATAGAAGCAGCCAAAATCAGTTTTTTCATTCCTTTATCCTTTCTAAATTCACACCAGGAGCTCGGTATCTTAAATTCTTGTGACGTCGTTTCTGCTTATTTATTAAAATTCGCAGGTTCTCTTGTTGCTTGTAATATCTCAAATTTCTGGTTCAGTTCAAGCGTTTCAACGTTTGCTTCACCAAATAGTCTTGCTAGTTTGACATCGTATCCGAGGTGTCGGTTACCAATAACAATTAATTTGCCTCCGTTGCTAAGAACATGCTTTGCATCACAGAACATTTGCCATGCAATGTGATCTGTAATCGCTTGTTGTTGGTGGAACGGAGGGTTACACATAACTAAGTAAGTGCTGTTTTTCTTAAAACCATCTAAACAGTTATTGGCGATGAACTGGAAATTACCTTCTTCGCCAAGGTTATCCTTAATATTTTGGCGCGCTGATTCCACTGCCATAAAGCTTTCATCAACACAGGTGATACGCGCTTGTGGGTTTAATTGCCCAGCTTTTACACTCAATACACCGTTGCCACAACCTAGATCGATAATATGACGCAGTTCAGGATCTTGAGGGATGTGCTCTAGCATATAGCGAGCACCTTGATCGAGTGCCTCGCCTGAGTAAACGTTCGGTAAATTTTTCAGGCGAATATCTTCACCGTCTACATCCCATTCAACAAAAGGTTCGACCGTTTGAATCGGCTGACAATTTGGTGAAGAGAAAACCAAGCGATGTTTCTTCTTCGCTAGAGAAGTTTTGGTTTCACCTAGGTACTTTTCGAAAATATTAAGTGTAGATGTGTGGATATCTTTTACTTTGTTTACACCGATGACTTGGCAGCCTTCTGGCAACGCTTGGCGTAGTTGGCTCAATTGCCATACTAGATGACGGTTTGTTTTCGGTAGTTGCATGATCACAAGATCGATACCGTGTGGGATATCATCCATCGTATTCAGGAAGTTCACACGGTTACTTTGATTGCGCTGCAAGTTTTTTAGCGCACCGCGATGAGAGATAAACGAGTCGCTCATCATGGTGACATCATGATCTTTAGAGAACCATGCCGACAGGGCACCAAAGCTATCGTTCATGATCAGGATGTGTTTGCCAGGTTCCAGATTCATCTCTTCAACGTGACTAATAATGTATTCGTCGCCCGCATCCCAAGCTTGAAGGGTTTCATTTGAACGGTTGGGGAAACGATGTAAGGTCAAAGTTCTATCGAGAAGAGTAAGTTCGGTTTTCATAGCTTGAGATACTTATGTAAGAAATAACAAAGATATTGTCTCAAATGCAGCCTGAACAAGATAGAAAAAACTCAACCAAACCTAAGTCGTTCGTTATGAAATACTCAGACAGTCGACCAGTTAGGGTTTATACTTCCCCCACAGATAATGCCAATACGTTATTAAGGAATCATAATGATCCAAGAAGTTATCGAAACAAAATTGCACAATGAGTTTTCACCAAGTCATTTAAACGTGGTCAATGAGAGCTACATGCACAATGTTCCGGCTGGTTCTGAGAGTCATTTTAAAGTGATTGTTGTCAGCGATGCGTTTGAAGGCTTGCGCCTTATTGGTCGTCATCGAGCGGTAAATAAAGCACTTTCAGAAGAGCTAGCGAATAATATTCACGCACTATCTATTCACACTTATACAAAAGATGAATGGATGAAGCAACTCGATAACGTGCCAGACAGCCCTATGTGTATGGGCGGTGGTAAGTAATAAAACTAACTGATAGAAGAGGTGGCGATGCTGCCTTTTTTATCGCCAGGCTGATGTGTTTTTAGGGTTTATATCACTCAAATTGATGTCAAATTAGGCGTCTTTAAATACCCACAATGAGTAATGTTTTTATTAACAGTGTTTCAACATAACTCGTAAAATATTAGTTTGTGACAGAGTATTAATCTCTTGTTTAAAACACGATTCAAAAGCCATTTTATCTGTGCGGCTCGTCAAATTTATACATATTTGAGAGTCCATATGCTTCAAATCTCACCAAATTAAGGCCGTATTCAAGTTATTGGTCATGGCATCAAGTTGTCAAAAAATGCTAGAATACGGCACCTGATAAATCTCACATAATCTTTGTGATGGGTTTATTAATGTAATGTTGCGATTTTGGTATCTCGAATTTACCAGAACCGGACACTGTAATGTCGTGTCTAAGGGCGATTTTAAAACGTCCCGAATTTACGCAATTAAAAGAATCTTTTTCCCGATAAAGTAGTGCAAGTGCGTATGATTACAATAAAGAAGGGTTTGGATCTTCCTATCGCAGGAACTCCATCCCAGGTGATTAATGATGGTAAGTCCATCACTAAAGTCGCCTTGCTTGGCGAAGAGTACGTTGGTATGCGTCCTACGATGCATGCTCGCGTTGGTGATGAAGTGAAGAAAGGCCAAGTTCTTTTTGCAGATAAAAAGAACCCAGGTGTTGTATTTACTTCTCCAGCAAGCGGTAAAGTTATTGAAGTGAACCGTGGTGCTAAGCGTGTTCTTCAATCAGTAGTGATTGAAGTAGCAGGCAATGAGCAAATCACGTTCAATAGCTATGAAGCTAACCAACTAGTAAGTCTTGACCGTGAAACGGTTAAAACTCAGTTAGTTGAGTCTGGCGCATGGACCGCTTTGCGAACTCGTCCGTTCAGCAAGGTTCCAGCAGTTGATTCTGAAACTCAGGCTATTTTCGTTACTGCTATGGATACTAATCCGCTAGCAGCTGAGCCAGAATTAATCATTAACGAGCAGTCTGATGCTTTCGTTGCTGGTTTAGATCTTCTTTCAACTCTGACTAACGGTAAAGTGTACGTTTGTAAAAAAGGTACTAGCTTACCTCGTTCAGCTCAGTCTAACGTTGAAGAACATGTTTTTGATGGCCCACACCCTGCAGGTCTTGCAGGCACGCATATGCATTACCTATATCCGGTAAATGCACAAAATGTAGCGTGGAGCATTAACTACCAAGATGTTATCGCATTCGGTAAGCTTTTCCTTACTGGTGAGATTTACTCTGAGCGTGTTGTTTCTCTGGCTGGTCCAGTGGTGAATAACCCACGTCTAGTTCGTACTCAAATTGGTGCTAGCCTTGAAGAGTTGACAGACAGCGAGTTAATGCCAGGCGAAGTTCGTGTGATTTCTGGTTCTGTACTTACGGGTACTGAAGCAACAGGTCCACATGCTTTCCTTGGTCGTTACCATCAACAAGTTTCTGTTCTACGTGAAGGTCGTGATAAAGAGCTATTCGGCTGGGCTATGCCTGGTAAGAACAAGTTCTCTGTTACTCGTTCATTCCTTGGTCACCTGTTTAAAGGTCAGTTGTTCAACATGACAACGACGACAAACGGTAGTGACCGCTCAATGGTTCCAATTGGTAACTACGAGCGCGTAATGCCTCTAGATATGGAACCTACATTGCTGCTTCGTGATCTATGTGCAGGCGACATTGATAGTGCTCAAGCACTTGGTGCGCTAGAACTAGACGAAGAAGATGTAGCATTGTGTACCTTTGTATGTCCAGGTAAGTACGAGTACGGTCAACTACTTCGTGAATGCCTAGATACGATTGAGAAGGAAGGGTAATTTTCATGGGCCTTAAAAAGTTTCTTGAAGACATCGAGCATCATTTTGAGCCAGGTGGTAAACACGAGAAGTGGTTTGCGCTTTACGAAGCAGCTGCGACAGTGTTTTACACGCCAGGTCTTATCACAAAGAAAAGCTCACACGTTCGTGATAGCGTTGATTTAAAACGTATCATGATCATGGTTTGGTTCGCGGTATTCCCAGCAATGTTCTGGGGTATGTACAACGCGGGTGGCCAAGCTATCGCGGCACTTAACCATATGTACGCAGGCGCTGAATTAGTTTCTGTTATCGATGGTAACTGGCACTACTGGCTAACCGAAATGCTTGGAGCCTCCTTAGGGCCCGATGCTGGTGTTGGCAGCAAGATGCTACTTGGTGCGACATACTTCCTACCTATCTACGCAACGGTATTCATCGTCGGTGGTTTCTGGGAAGTTCTGTTCTGTATGGTGCGTAAGCACGAAGTAAACGAAGGTTTCTTTGTTACTTCTATCTTATTTGCGCTTATCGTTCCGCCAACGCTTCCTCTATGGCAAGCAGCACTAGGTATTACCTTCGGTGTTGTTGTGGCGAAAGAGATCTTCGGTGGTACGGGTCGTAACTTCCTGAACCCTGCACTTGCTGGCCGTGCGTTCCTATTCTTTGCATACCCTGCACAGATTTCAGGTGACGTAGTTTGGACTGCTGCAGATGGTTTCTCTGGTGCAACTGCTCTTAGCCAATGGGCTCAAGGCGGCGGTAGCGCACTAATGAACGTGACATCAGGTGAAGCAATCACTTGGATGGACGCATTCATTGGTAACATCCCAGGTTCTATCGGTGAAGTATCAACTCTAGCACTTATGATCGGTGCAGCGATGATCGTTTACATGCGTATCGCTTCATGGCGCATCATTGCTGGTGTAATGATCGGTATGATTGCTGTGTCTACACTGTTCAACGTGATCGGTTCTGATACTAACGCAATGTTTAGCATGCCTTGGCATTGGCACCTAGTTCTAGGTGGTTTCGCATTCGGTATGTTCTTCATGGCGACTGACCCAGTATCAGCTTCATTTACCAATAAAGGTAAGTGGTGGTACGGCATCCTAATCGGCGCAATGTGTGTAATGATTCGTGTAGTTAACCCTGCATACCCAGAAGGCATGATGCTTGCGATTCTATTCGCAAACCTATTTGCTCCTCTGTTTGACCACGTTGTAATCGAGAAGAACATTAAGCGGAGACTAGCGCGCTATGGCAAGTAATAACGATAGCATTAAAAAGACGCTGTTTGTTGTTATCGCATTGAGCCTAGTGTGCTCAATCATCGTTTCAACAGCTGCAGTTGTTCTTAAACCTAAGCAGCAAGCTAACGCAGTTCTGGATCAGCAAACTAAGATCCTTGAAGTTGCGGGTATTGAGCTTGCAGGTGATATCCCAGCACTCTACGCAGAGAACATCGAACCTCGTCTAGTTGATTTCGCTACTGGCGATTTCGTTGACGGCGATGCTGCTGCATATGACCAACGTAAAGCGGCAAAAGATCCAGCTCAGTCAATCAAGCTTTCAGCTGAAAATGACATCGCTAAGATCATTCGTCGTGCTAACACGGGTACTGTATACCTAGTGAAAGATGGCGCTGAAACTTCTAAAGTTATCATCCCTGTTCACGGTAACGGTCTATGGTCAATGATGTACGCATTCGTTGCAGTAGAGACTGATGGCAACACAGTTTCTGGTATCACTTACTACGAGCAAGGTGAAACTCCTGGACTTGGTGGTGAAGTTGAGAACCCAACTTGGCGCGCTCAATTCGTTGGTAAGAAATTATTCGACGAAAACCACAAACCTGCTATTCAGGTTGTTAAAGGTGGCGCTCCTCAAGGTTCTGAGCACGGTGTAGATGGCCTTTCTGGTGCAACACTGACTAGCGTTGGTGTTCAACATACATTTGACTTCTGGTTAGGTGATATGGGCTTTGGTCCGTTCCTAGCAAAAGTTCGTGACGGAGGTCTGAACTAATGTCTAGTGCAAAAGAAATTAAAAAGAGCATCTTAGCGCCTGTGTTGGATAACAACCCAATCGCGCTACAGGTTCTTGGTGTGTGTTCTGCTCTTGCGGTAACCACTAAGCTAGAAACAGCATTTGTTATGACTATCGCGGTAATGTTCGTTACTGCTCTGTCTAACTTCTTCGTTTCTTTAATCCGTAACCACATTCCTAACAGTGTGCGTATCATCGTTCAGATGGCAATTATCGCATCATTAGTAATCGTGGTAGACCAAGTGCTTAAAGCATACCTATACGATATCTCTAAACAGCTATCTGTATTCGTTGGCCTAATCATTACTAACTGTATTGTAATGGGTCGTGCTGAAGCATTCGCAATGAAGTCTGCGCCAATCCCATCGTTTATCGACGGTCTTGGTAACGGTCTTGGTTACGGTTTCGTTCTTATCACTGTTGGTTTCTTCCGTGAGCTTCTAGGCTCTGGCAAACTATTTGGTATGGAAGTACTACCTCTAGTGAGCAACGGTGGTTGGTATCAGCCAAACGGCTTGATGCTTCTAGCACCTTCAGCATTCTTCCTAATTGGTTTCTTGATTTGGGCAATTCGTGTGTTCAAACCAGAACAAGTAGAAGCGAAGGGGTAAGGTAGTCATGGAACATTATATTAGTCTGCTAGTTAAATCGATTTTCATCGAAAACATGGCGCTTTCTTTCTTCCTAGGTATGTGTACGTTCCTAGCGGTATCTAAGAAAGTTAAAACTTCTTTTGGTCTTGGTGTTGCGGTAGTTGTAGTACTTACAATTGCTGTTCCTGTAAACAACCTTGTTTACACACACATCCTGAAAGAAAACGCGCTTGTTGAAGGTGTCGATTTAAGTTTCCTTAACTTCATCGCATTCATCGGTGTTATCGCGGCACTTGTACAAATCCTAGAGATGGTTTTAGACCGTTTCTTCCCACCTTTGTACAACGCACTAGGTATCTTCCTTCCACTGATCACAGTTAACTGTGCAATCTTTGGTGGTGTATCTTTCATGGTAACTCGTGACTACAACTTTGCTGAATCTGTTGTTTACGGCTTCGGTTCTGGTGTGGGTTGGATGTTAGCTATCGTTGCTCTTGCGGGTATCCGTGAGAAGATGAAGTACTCTGACGTACCTCCAGGTCTTCGTGGCCTTGGTATCACGTTCATTACTGTTGGTCTGATGGCGTTAGGCTTTATGTCTTTCTCTGGTGTTCAACTGTAGGGTAAGCACCCAGTAATAAGGAATAACAAATGCAAAGCATTATTCTTGGCGTAGCGATGTTTACCATTATTGTATTGGCTCTAGTACTAGTGATTCTTTTCGCTAAGTCTAAGCTAGTACCATCAGGTGACATCACTATTGCTGTAAACGGCGACCCTGAAAAGGCGATCGTTACTCAGCCTGGTAGCAAGCTACTTGGTGCCCTAGCTGGCGCTGGTATCTTCGTATCTTCTGCTTGTGGTGGCGGTGGCTCTTGTGGTCAGTGTCGTGTAAAAGTTAAGTCTGGTGGTGGCGACATCCTTCCAACTGAACTTGATCACATCACAAAAGGTGAAGCTCGCGAAGGCGAACGTCTTGCATGTCAAGTTGCTATGAAAACTGACATGGAGATTGAACTAGACGAAGATATCTTTGGTGTGAAGAAGTGGGAATGTACTGTTATCTCTAACGATAACGAAGCTACTTTCATCAAAGAATTGGCTCTAGCTATCCCTGAAGGTGAAGAAGTTCCGTTCCGCGCGGGTGGTTACATTCAGATTGAAGCTGAACCACATCACGTGAAATACGCAGATTACGATATTCCTGAGGAATACCGTGGTGACTGGGATAAGTTCAACTTGTTCCGTTACGAGTCTATCGTTAAAGAGCATTCGATCCGTGCTTACTCTATGGCTTCATACCCAGAAGAGAAAGGCATCATCAAGCTTAACGTGCGTATCGCAACTCCGCCGCCAAACAACCCTGACGTAGCTCCTGGTGTGATGTCTTCATACATCTGGTCTCTTAAAGAAGGCGACAAATGTACTATTTCTGGTCCATTTGGTGAGTTCTTTGCTAAAGACACAGACAATGAAATGGTATTCATCGGTGGTGGTGCAGGTATGGCGCCAATGCGTTCACATATCTTCGACCAACTTAAGCGTCTTAACTCTACTCGTAAGATGTCTTACTGGTACGGTGCTCGTTCTAAGCGTGAGATGTTCTACATTGAAGACTTCGACGGCCTAGCGGCTGCAAACGAAAACTTCGTGTGGCATTGTGCTCTGTCTGATCCTCAACCTGAGGACAACTGGGACGGTTACACTGGTTTCATCCACAACGTATTGTACGAAAACTACCTGAAGGATCACGAAGCTCCTGAAGACTGTGAGTACTACATGTGTGGTCCACCAATGATGAACGCGGCTGTGATCGGCATGCTGAAAGATCTTGGTGTAGAAGATGAAAACATCCTACTAGATGACTTCGGTGGTTAATCCATTTAAGTGATTGATATTATGGCTGACTCTTACGAGTCAGCCATTTGTTTTTCTAAGACTACTCGTGACAACAAACTGGCTTATATAAGAAAGAGTAAGGCATTTAAAATACCTATTTTTCACTCTTATTTTTCCTTATATAAATCCTCAACATTAGACAGGAGTAAGCAAGTGAGAATTTGGCTTGTTGCATTAACTTCTTTAATTTTTCTTGCGGGCTGTGAGCAGGCAAGAGAGCAAGTACATTTAAGTGGTCCGACAATGGGGACCAGTTATAACATTAAGTACATCAATGGCGATGAATTTCCTGAGTCTAAAGAAGTTCATACCGAGATCGATCGTCTACTTGAAGAAGTAAATGATCAAATGTCGACTTACCGTGAAGATTCAGAGCTGAGCCGTTTCAACCAACACAAAGGTGCGGACGCATTCGAAGTGTCTGAACAAACCGCTATCGTTGTGAAAGAAGCGATTCGTTTGAACGGTCTTACTGAAGGTGCGTTGGATGTGACGGTTGGTCCATTAGTTAACTTGTGGGGTTTTGGTCCAGAAGCGCGTCCTGAAGTGGTTCCATCAGACGAAGAGCTTGCGGCTCGTAAGGCTAAGGTTGGTATTCACCACTTAAGCGTTGAAGGTAATAAGCTAAGCAAAGATTTGCCTAACTTGTATGTTGACCTTTCGACCATTGCAAAAGGTTGGGGCGTGGATGTCGTTGCTGACTACCTCGATTCAATTGGCATTCATAACTACATGGTAGAAGTGGGCGGTGAAATCCGTTTGAAGGGCTTAAACCGTGAAAGTGTGGGTTGGCGTATCGCCATCGAGAAGCCAAGTGTTGACGAGCGCAACATTCAAGAGATCATCGAGCCTGGTGATATGGCGATCGCAACGTCTGGCGACTACCGAAACTATTTTGAGCGTGATGGTGTTCGTTATTCACACATCATCAACCCAGAAACAGGTAAGCCGCTTCATCATAAAGTGGTTTCTGTAACCGTTTTAAATCCGTCTTCAATGACTGCAGACGGTTTATCTACTGGCCTTATGGTCTTAGGTGAAGAAAAAGGACTGGAAGTCGCAAACCAACATAACATCCCAGTGTTCATGGTGGTAAAAACAGCTGATGGCTTTAAAGAAATTGCTTCAGAAGCATTTAAGCCATACTTAGGTAAATAAGGTAAGCGAGATAATTATGAATACATTTCTGATTACATTTGGTGTTTTTCTTGCAGTAATCGCAGCGATGTCAATTGGCTATATTATCCAAAAGAAAGTTGTGAAAGGTAGCTGTGGTGGCTTAGGTGCTGTTGGTATTGATAAAGTATGTAACTGCCCTGAACCTTGTGATGCGCGTAAAAAACGTGAAGCACGTGAAGCATACCGTGAAGAGAAATTGGCAGAACGTCAACAAAAAGAAGCGGCTTGGAGTAAAGACCGTATCGCTTAATTGGTGACAGTCATAGGGGAATAGAGTTATCTATGCCCTTAGAATAAGAAGCTCAAGATTATCGTCTTGAGCTTTTTTTGTTTGAGTGAACTGTCTATTTTGGAATGCTGAAACGGAAACAAAAACGAATTTCTAGTGGTCGATTTGCATGTTATTACGCGTAAAGACCAGTTGGTTCCTACCTTGTTCTTTTGCCGTATAAAGCAGTTCGTCCGCGGCTTTTATTTGCTCATCCAAACTGCCAACTAAGTCGCTTAACCCGATACTTATGCTGACTTTAATCCGTTGTGAGTCATGAATAACTTCTTGGTTTTGTATCGCAATCCTCATTGATTCTAGCGTGTCGACAAATTCTTCAAATGGTCTGCACGATTGAATGCAGAACTCTTCACCGCCGAAACGAACGGCGACATCATCTTTAAAATGATTTTTGATGATCTTTCCGACCTCAATGAGTACTGCATCGCCACCATCATGACCGTAGGTATCATTCACCTTTTTAAAGAAGTCTATATCCATCATGGCGATGCTGCGATGTTCGCAGCCTTTACATGTTTGATTGAATAGATAACGACGGTTCCAAAGCCCGGTCAGAGCATCTTCATTTGCATGACGAAATAGTTCATTGGTGGCCTCTTTCATATCGAGTAGCTGATGAATACGGCAGAAAAACTCTTCTTGGTTAAATGGCTTGTAAAGGAAGTCGTTGGCACCAGCCTTAAGGAAACGAGCTGTCATGGTTCGGTCGTCACTGCCAGATAGCCCAAGAATAGCGAGTTGATTACGATCATGGTGTACTCGAATGTCACGGGTCATCGAAATGCCATCTTTGTTTGGCATGTCATGATCGGTAACGACGAAAGTGATGTCGGGGTCGTTTTGGAGAAGCTCTAGTGCTTGTTCGCCATCTTCCGCTTGAATCGTTTGAATATATTGGTGCTCAAGAAGTTGCACTACATATCGACGAACCACAGCAGAATCATCAACAACCAAGGCTTTATGATATCGGTTATTTGAGATTCGATTAACCAGAGGAAGCAAATAACTGACTGATGACATGCTGTCTTTGAGGATGTAATCAATCACACCCTTCGCGAGTACTTGTTCTCGAAGTGTGTTGTTGAACATGCCGGTTAGGACTATGATTTTTTGTTGATAGCCGAGTACCAAATCAATGATCTCGCCATCTTGACCATCGGGTAAGCAGTAATCGAGCACCGCGCACAAGAAATCCGTATCTTGTTCTAAGATAGCTTTAGCTTCAGCCACTGATTCAGCCAGCGCAACCTCATAGCCATCATTTTTAAATTGCTGGTACAGGTAGTTTCTGAATGCACGACTATCTTCGACTACTAGTATTTTATCACTCAAAAGTTATCCCTACTTATAGGTTAAATACTCTCTAACAATACTATCAGAATAGTAAGTGGCTAATGAAGTTAAAGCTATTTAGCTGGGCTCCAGATCATTTTAAATCTGAGAATAATTGATTATACTGTTTATAAATACAGTTGTAAGGTTGGGTTATTCCTAGATGTGTAGTGCGAGTGAAGAGAAAGTAAGAAAGATAATCCACGTTGATATGGACTGTTTTTACGCAGCTGTTGAAATGAGAGATAATCCTGCTTACCGAAATCGACCACTTGCAGTTGGGGGGCATGAAAAGCAGCGTGGCGTTTTGAGTACCTGTAATTACGAAGCTCGCAAGTTTGGTATTCGTTCTGCAATGCCGACGGGAAAGGCGCTGCAGCTTTGTCCCAATCTGTTGGTTGTTCCTGGGAGGATGTCGGTCTACGTCGAGATATCGAAAAAGATTCGCGAGATTTTTTCTCGATATACATCCATCATTGAACCTCTGTCTTTAGATGAAGCTTTTCTTGATGTCACGGATTCGACGCTGTGTCGTGGCTCGGCAACACTGATTGCCGAAGCAATTCGTCGCGATATCTGGAATGAACTTAACCTGACCGCTTCTGCTGGTATTGCGCCGATTAAATTTTTGGCGAAGGTGGCCTCGGATCTGAATAAGCCCAATGGTCAGTTTGTAATACCTCCACAAGACGTACAATCAGTGATAGATGAATTGCCACTCGAAAAAATCCCAGGCGTTGGCAAGGTCAGTATTGAAAAGCTCCATCAAGCTGGCTTCTTTACTTGTAAGGACATTAAGGAATCTGACTATCGAGATCTATTGCTCAGGTTTGGCCGTCAAGGTGCATCACTCTGGAAGCGCAGTCATGGTATTGATGACAGAGAAGTTATTATTGAGCGTGAACGAAAATCGGTAGGCGTGGAGCGAACTTTTACTCAGAATATTTCTACTTACGCAGAATGTTGGCAGGTAATTGAAGACAAGCTTTTTCCTGAGCTTGAAGCACGTCTAGAGAAAGCTAGCCCAAGTAAAGCTATCATCAAGCAGGGCATTAAGCTCAAGTTTGCCGACTTCCAGCAAACCACTATTGAGCACATACACGCCTCTCTCGATCTAGAGCACTTTAAAGAACTGTTGAGTGAGATACTTAAAAGGCAGCAAGGGCGAGAAATACGCCTGCTTGGTTTAAGCGTAATGCTACAACCCAAAGACCAGATGCGTCAGTTGAGTTTCTTTTAGGCTGTCTAGTTTGGAGGGGAATCCGAATAGAGGGGCGTCAAAATAGATGGTATTGAGAAGCACCGACTAGACTTGGTAGTCTAGTCAGTTTCTATATCAATACGTAAGATGCCTTATCTAGGAAGTTGTTTAACTCGCGCTAGCGTATCACTGAATGGTTGTTGCTCTAGCTTCCCGTATCCAACCATTTTGCTGGCTTTAAGCTTGGTTGAAAGTGGAGTTGCGATTCCGGATAGAAAACGAGTAATGGCTTCGTCGGTGATCAATTGTTGGCTTGCGGAAATGAATTCATGGGTCCATGTCATTACGGTCTCGTCGTCAACGGGTTCAACATCGACGGTTGGTAAAATTGCCACTTCACCACGGCATACAGAGCAATGACCGCAGTTTGTTGGTGCCTTATCATCGGCAAAGTAACTCGCTAGGCGTGAGCTTAGGCAGGTATCAGCCTCAAAGAAGCTCAGCATTTGGTTAAGGCGGTTGATCTCACTGTTCTCTTTTGCCTTAAACAACTCAGTTAAACGTTCCGATAACTGCATCATGTCTTCAGTGGTGTTGTGGATCGAATACACATCTGTGATCTGCTTACTTTCCAACTCAATCCAACCTTGTTCATTGAAATAATCGATTGCCGCAATCACACGCTGACGATCCGTTTGGAAGTGTGTCCACAGTGCGTCGAAGTCGACTTGGCACCATACTCTTGCTTGAGGAGAGCATTGGAAAATCGCTTCCACAAAATGACGACGTTCGCCTTGGAATTGCTCGGTGATCTGCTGCTTAGTACGTATGAATTTAAATTTGTAGTCAGCAAAGTAGCTGTATTTAGGCTCAATCACGCCTTCAATTTCGAGATACACCAGTAGCGTTTTAAGTGGTAACTGACGAATGTTGGACTCACGCGATAGTTGGTTGAGCATGATTTCCCATTGGTTTGTGCCAGAAGCCGCAATGTTTTGGTTTTCGTATATTTCTTTTAAGACCGTTTGAATTGATATGTTGTCTGGCGTGTCGCCAAAGACGAAGTTCTCTAGTGTACTTAGACCATATTTGTTGGCGAGAAGAATACATTCTGAAGGCTGACCATCTCTGCCGGCTCTGCCTATCTCTTGCGAGTAGTTTTCGATCGATTTCGGTAAGTCAAAGTGAATCACTCGGCGAATGTTGGACTTATCGACACCCATACCAAAAGCAATGGTTGCCACGATGCAGTTCACGTCATCGTTCATGAATTGATGCTGAATGGCATCTCTGTTTTCAGGCTTAAGACCGGCATGGTAAGCCACGGCATTAACGCCAGCATTACGGAGTTGCTGAGCCACCATATCTGCTGTCTGTTGAAGGGTGACATAAACAATAGTCGGAGCTAGAGAAGCTTGGTTAACGACATTGCACAAGGTTTCTAGTTTGCTGGTTTGTTCGCAAGGTTGAATCGACAGGTCGAGGTTTTGACGATAGAAACCCGTAACCACAACGCGTTCCTCATCAATTTCAAACTTCGACTTCATATCTTGGATAACCGATGTCGTTGCAGTAGCTGTCAGTAGCAGTACTTGTGGAATATTGAGCTGCTTTTGGTATTGGGGAAGCTTCAGGTAGTCTGGTCTGAAGTTGTGTCCCCATTCTGATATACAGTGTGCTTCATCAACTACGAGCATAGAGATGGGAACTTGGGAGATAAACTGACGAAAGCGTTCGTTCTTCAAGCGCTCAACAGAGATCATTAGGATTTTAGTATCGCCGTTACGCACGGATTGCATCACCTGTTGTGTGGTTTGTCTGTCTTGGCTTGATTCGATTGCAGCCGCGCTTATTCCCTTACTGTGTAAGAAGCTGAGCTGGTCTTTCATTAAGGCTAACAATGGTGATATCACTAAGGTTAAGTGCGGCAACTCTAGTGCTGGCAATTGGTAGCAAAGCGACTTGCCTGAGCCTGTTGGGAATATAGCGGCAGTCGAGTGACCAGATAGAACATTATCAATGACTTGCTTTTGCCCATTACGCAGTGAGTCGAATCCGAATACTTGTTTTAGCTTCTGCTCAATCATTTATGTTCTACCTGAGTTATTAAGTGTCGTATTGATGTTAAAGCGGGCGCCTATTGATGATTGCGTCGCTTGATGAATCAAATGTCTTGCACCTGATTGTACCTAATTCTATTCTGTAGCTCCTATAGAAAAGCACCCCAATAGTATGAATAAGTCTGAGCTTCGCCAAATAATCATAGAGCAACTCGAATCCCGATTACGTATCGCACAATCTGCTACTCAACGCGCTATTGATGCTGCGACCGATGAAGAGACTGTGCCTGAGCATAAGTACGACACTCTGGCTCTAGAAGCTTCGTATCTTGCTCACGGTCAAGCTGTAAGAGTGCAAGAGTGTGAAGATGACATTCAGTGTTATCGTAACTTAGTGCTGCGTGATAGTGAGAGGATTACAGTGAGCAGCTATGTTGTGGTCATTGACGAGCATGATCAATATAAACATTTTTTTATGGGGCCGAGAGTCGGTGGGCTTTCTGTTACGTGGAATAACAATGAAGTTGCTATCGTGACGGAAAATGCACCTTTTGGTCAGGCTCTAATGGGGAAAGAAGTCGGTGATGAGATTGAGTTTAAGGTCGCAGATAAACAGTTTTGCTATGAAGTAATATCTATCGACTAACTGAGTAACGGATATATATAAAACGTTTCTCTGACAAAGAAGCATATACCAAGGGTATAGTAATCTGTCAGATTGATGAGAGGATGTTATGAAAAACAATGTATTTATGAAAAACAAAATGTTTATGAAGAACAGTGTATTAATCGCATCGTTAACAGCGGTAATCTCTGTTGTGAGCCTGCCAACTTTTGCTGCTCAGTGTCGAGTTGATTTGAAAAATGAATTGCGAATCGATGACCAGAAAGTCGAAATCCACCAAGTGAATGGTGATACTGCCGTTTTTGATGGTAACAACGACTTATATATCCATGGTGAGAAGGTTGAGCTTGATGCCGACCAACAAGCGGCGATTGAGAAATACCGCGAAAAAGTGAGTGAGTACTTGCCACGAGCGAAACAAATGGCTAACGATGGCTTAGCGTTAGCGAATGACGTTATTGATGACATTGCTGCTAGCCTAGATTCACCGGAATCATTTGATAATGTAAAAGAGTCAATGAAAACCTACTTTGATGAACTGGAAGCTCGTTACTACAAAGATGGCGAGTTAGTGTTACCAGCAGACAGTTTTGATTCGATGGTCAATGGTTGGTCTGAAGATTTCGAGAAGGCTAAGGAGATCTTTAACCAAGAATTTATCTCTAGCGCTTTTAATGCGATGTCAGAAAAAATGAAACAAGATGGTGGCTTAAATCTTACTGAATTGGCTGACAGCATGGCTGCATTAAAGCTTAAAGTTGAAGAGCGCATGAAAGAACACTCTCAACAAGTGCAAGAGGAAGCGAATGAGTTCTGTGATTCTCTTGATGAGATGGCAGAACAAGAGCAACAGCTGCATGAAATCATTCCGAACCTAAAAGACTATCAAGTCTTCACGATCTAATCTGAATCTAACTATAAGTCACAAGAGCACCATTTGGTGCTCTTTTTGTTCGTATAAATTGAACAAAAAGACGAATATTCATCTCAATTCAATCAATTGTCTCTCTAGTCCTGAACCTTGCTTTACTGCTTATAAGTAAACGATAAGACCGGTCATTTGTTAATTTAATGGTTCTAAATAGCGCATTTGTTGTAAAAACTAGAAGATTGCTCATTTATTAGTTGTACCTATCATTGCTTTTGATTACTGTACTTCCCAACTAGTTCACTGATTTTTGATGCGGGCAATATGGACCAACAATCTTCCTCTTCAAGAGAGCACTTTAGCTCTCGTTTGGGTTTTATTTTAGCAGCGGCGGGTGCAGCTGTTGGCTTAGGTAATATTTGGGGTTTCCCAACCCAAGTCGCCAGTAACGGCGGTGGTGCTTTTCTGCTTGTTTACCTAATTATGATTTTCGTGGTTGCTTTCCCTATGCTAGTGGTTGAGATGGCTATTGGTCGACATGGCCAAGCAAACCCTGTCGATAGCATGCGTTCTTTGACTACAAACCCGTTAGGCAAGAAAGTCGGTGAATTTGTCGGTTGGATTGGGTTGAGTGTTCCAAGTGCAGTGCTAGCGTTTTATAGCATTGTCGGTGGTTGGTTGATCTGCTTCCTAATTGGTGCTGTCGCTGACCTGATTGGTCTAGAGGCTGCTGCTGATTGGTTTAAAGGCTTCAGTGTTGAGCGCAATGTTTTTGGTACCGTCGCATTCTATGTACTGACTATCTTGATTGTTCAGGGCGGTGTTAAGCAGGGGATCGAGAAATGGTCGACCCGTTTGATGCCTGCGCTATTTGTGTTATTTGGCTTATTGTTTGTTTACATCATGACGCAATCTGGCGCGATGGAAGGCCTAAAACATTACCTTGTTCCAGACTTTGAGAAAGTGTGGGATAGAAAACTGATTCTGGCGGCAATGGGACAGGGCTTCTTCTCGCTCACTATTGGCGGTTGCTCGATGTTGGTTTATGGCTCTTACTTAAGTAAGAAAGAGAACCTGCCAAAAATGGCAATGAACGTTACCTTAGTTGATACCGCGGTTGCTTTTATTGCGGGTTTAGTCGTGATGCCTGCGATGTTTGTTGCGATGCAAAAAGGTGTTCAAATCTATGCTGAAGATGGCTCATTACTGAGCTCTGATACCCTAGTATTTACGGTTCTGCCTTTGATGTTTGATAGCTTAGGTATGCTGGGTCAGGTCTTCGCAATTGTATTCTTCTTATTACTAACGATTGCTGCACTTACTTCATCGATTTCAATGTTGGAAGCCCCTGTCGCTCTTGTTAGTGAGCGTTTCAAGACTAGACGAACGCCAACAAGTTGGGTAATTGGTGGTGCTATCGCATTGTTCAGTGTGGTGATTGTTTACAACTTTGCTGCGATGTTTGGCATGGTAGCGATGATTGCGACTCAGTACCTTCAACCAGTCGCTGCACTGATGTTCTGTGTGTTTGGTGGTTGGGTATGGAGCCGAGCGTCAAAAGTGAAAGAGCTTGAGCAAGGTTGTCCTGACTTTCAACTTGGTTGGTTTGGTAAGGTTTGGCCAATGTATGTGAAGTTTGTGTGCCCAATTTTAGTCGCAACGGTTATCTGGGCATCATTTGGCTAGTAGACCATTTAACATCTAGATGATTAGACTTGCAGTTCAAGGCTACTCTTAATGAGTGGCTTTGTTGTTTTTGTATCGAACAAGCTTGTTTTGCTCGATAGAAAAAAGGCGCTGAATATAAAATTCAGCGCCTTTTTATTGTTCGTTAAGCAATCGTGATTACTTAATTTCCATACCTTGTGCTTGCAAGTCTGCATGGTAAGAAGAACGTACAAACGGACCACATGCTGCGTGAGTGAAGCCTAGCTCTAGAGCAATCTCTTTCAACTCATCAAACTCAGAAGGCGGCACGTAACGTTCAACTGGCAAGTGGTGACGGCTTGGTGCTAGGTACTGGCCTAGTGTCAGCATTGTTACGCCATGTTCACGAAGATCTTTCAATACTTGAACGATCTCTTCTTTCGTCTCACCAAGGCCCATCATCACACCTGATTTGGTTGGGATGTTTGGATGCTGCTCTTTGAATTTTCTTAACAGATCAAGAGACCACTTGTAGTTCGCACCTGGACGCGCTTTACGGTATAGACGCGGCGCCGTCTCTAGGTTGTGGTTGAAAACATCTGGTGGATTGTCTTTCATTAGTTCAAGCGCAACGTCCATACGACCACGGAAGTCCGGAACCAGTGTTTCGATACGAATGTTTGGGTTTTGCTCGCGAATTTCGCGGTTACAATCAGCAAAGTGTTGAGCACCGCCATCACGTAAGTCATCGCGGTCCACTGAAGTGATTACAACGTACTTCAGTTTCATGTCTTTAATCGTCTTAGCCAGTTTCTTCGGCTCTTCGGCTTCTGGAGCATTTGGTCGACCATGGGCAACATCACAGAACGGGCAGCGACGAGTACAGATAGCGCCAAGAATCATAAACGTTGCCGTGCCGTGGTTAAAACACTCAGCTAGGTTAGGGCAAGACGCTTCTTCACAAACTGAGTGCAGGTTGTTTTTGCGCATTGCAGATTTGATTTCTTGAATACGATGGCTGTCTGAAGGAAGTTTAATCTTCATCCATGCAGGCTTACGTAAAACTTCTTTCTGTTCAGCAGGCATATTCTTTACGGGAATTAATGCCATTTTGTCAGCGTCACGATATTTAACGCCTTTTTCCATTTGGATTGGTTTGCTCATGATTTTATGCTTCTGCTGTAATGTTACTGGTGGCTTGAATGTCTACTTGGTCATAGCCGAGTAGTTCTACGAGCTCTTGTATTAACTGTTGCTCAACGTTTTCTAGTTCACTTGGACCGCCGAGTTGGCTTACTTGCGCCATTTCCATCCCTTGGTAACCACATGGGTTAATACGTTGGAATGGAGACAAGTCCATATCGACGTTGAGTGCTAGCCCGTGGAACGAGCAGCCGCGTCGAATTCGTAATCCGAGTGAACAGATTTTCTTGCCATCGACATAAACACCAGGAGCGTCAGGTCGGGCAGTTGAATCTATATTGTAAGCTTTCAGAGTATTGATTACGAGGTTCTCAATATGAGTAACCAAATCACGCACTCCAAATTTCTTGCGGCGGATGTTTATCAGAAAGTAAGCAACTAATTGGCCTGGGCCGTGGTACGTCACTTGGCCACCGCGATCGCTTTGTATCACAGGGATGTCACCGGCATTTAATACATGCTCAGCTTTACCTGCTTGTCCTTGAGTGAAAACTGGGTTGTGTTCAACCAACCAAATTTGGTCTACGTCTTCATCCGTGCGTTCGTCTGTGAACTTATGCATGGCTTTCCATACAGGTTCGTAATCCTGACGACCTAATTTTTTTACGATTAGCTTATTTTGCAAAGCGGCACTTCCTCAAGGATTAATAAAGTGAGCGCATTATAAACGCGAAACAGGTTTCTAACTACAGACGGACAGCAAGGTTTTTCAACTTTCTTTGTATTTATTGAAAATTAAGTTGAGTGCTTTGGAAGGGGAGCGAGGGTTTCAAACAAAAACAGCGGCAATAAGCCGCTGTTTTTCATGCGTAATCGAAAGTTACAGAACCATACGAACGATTTCGATTTCGCCCAGTTCTTTATATAGCGTTTCTACTTGCTCAATTGAAGTCGCAGTAATATTGATAGAAACAGAGTGGTAGTTACCTTTCGCACTCGGTTTTAGAGTTGGGCTGTAGTCACCAGGAGCATGACGCTGGATCACTTCTAGCACTAGTTCTGTAAGTTCTGGCTTAGCGTAGCCCATAACTTTGTAAGTGAATGAACAAGGGAACTCTAAGAGGTCTTTTAGTTTTGCATCAGAATTGATGTTCATGATTAGCTCCAAAAGGCTAGACTCTCGCAAATTGGCGAAATGTCGATAAAAAGCGTGTTCGGTCAACAGACACGAGTAATAAGGCGGAATATTACGTGTAAATATCACCGAACTCAAGATCAACAAAAACCGCACATGGCGGCTTTTGTTGCGCTAATGAGCAAATCATGAACCTACTCATTAGGTTAGCTATACAGCAAGCTTAGATTTTACGTAGAACAAACTGTTGACTGGTTTAGAACAAGCCTTTAAACAGCAGTACTAGGTAATCCCACAGGCGGCTAAATAGGCTGCCTTGGTCTACATCTTCAAGTGCAAGTAGTGGGTATTCAGCAACGTCTTCACCGTCGACTTGGTAGAATAGTTTGCCCACAACGTCGCCTTTGCTGATTGGTGCTTCTAGCTCTTTCTCAAGAACGAAGCTTGCCTTCAGGTTCTTAGCTTGGCCACGAGGCAGAGTCACGAACGTATCTTCGTCGACACCTAGTGCAACCGTGTCCTTGCTACCCATCCAGATCTTCTCTTCTACGAAGGTTTCTCCAGCGGTGTGTGGTGCCACTGTTTCGAAGAAGCGGAAACCGTAGCTAAGCAGTTTTTTGCTTTCTGTTTTACGAGCGTTAGCATTCTTGGTGCCCATAACAACAGCAACTAGGCGCATTTTACCTTCGGTTGCTGAGCTTACTAGGCTGTAACCTGCATTGCTTGTGTGGCCCGTTTTAATGCCATCAACGTTCATGCTCTTATCCCATAACAGACCGTTGCGGTTGTACTGGGTGATGCCGTTGTAAGTGAATTTCTTTTGTGAGTAGATGCGGTACTCATCAGGAACATCGCGAATCAGCGCCTGACCTAGTAGCGCCATATCGTAAGGCGTTGAGTAAAGGTTAGGGTTGTCTAGACCGTGTACGTTAGCAAAGTGCGTGTCTTTCATTCCGATAGAGCTCGCCCATGCGTTCATTAAGTCAACAAATGCATCTTCAGAGCCAGCAATATGTTCAGCCATCGCAACACAAGCATCGTTACCTGATTGAATAATGATACCGCGGTTCAGCTCTTCAACTTTAACGGTTGTACCCACTTCAATGAACATCTTAGATGAATCAGGGAAGTTTTTAGCCCAAGCATTTTCACTGATAACAACATCGTCGTTTAGGTTGATGTTGCCGCGCTCTAGCTCTTGGCCGACTACGTAGCTCGTCATCATCTTGGTTAAACTTGCTGGAGAAAGTTGAGTGTTCATCTCTTTCTCTGCGAGTACTTTGCCTGAATGGTAATCCATCAGAACAAATCCCTTAGCAGCGATTTGAGGAGCGTCAGGAACAATAATAGGAGCGGCGAATGACGATGTTGCTATCGTTGCAGAAAGTGCAACTGAAGTAGCAAAAATCGATTTAACAAGTTTATTAGATTTAATCATTTTGAATGCAATTATTAGGTGAACTATTCATATATTAACAGAATCACTCTGTCACACCAGAGCGCTGATTACCAGAAGTAACTGTTAGATAAATTAGCGAGTTAGCGTGTGTTTTTTTATATAAGCTGACGGGTAACCCATTAGCTTAACTTGTTCTAATTTTTCTTGAGTCAGAGCATAGTCATGAAATGGGCCAAGCATCAGGCGGTAGTTATCATCATTTGGCTGCAAGAACGTTGCTACAGCTAACTTTTCGCCTAGATCTTTGGCTAACTTCTCGGTTCTATCTTCATGTGGAGAAGTGGCTACTTGAATAATAAATTGAGGTAAAGCCGCCTTTTTATTTGCGTTGGTTGGCATAGCCACAGTGATGACTTCTATCTCAACATTTGCCGTGCCTGTTCTCAATACATCGAGTTTGTATGCCGCGGCATAACTAAGGTCAATGATTCGCCCTTCATGAAATGGGCCTCGGTCATTGATGCGCACAATCGTCGTTTTGTCATTATCGGTATTCGTCACTTTTACATAGCTCGGAATCGGCAATGTTTTGTGTGCCGCAGACATCGAATACATGTCGTAGATCTCGCCATTCGACGTTAAATGACCATGAAATTTCTTACCGTACCAAGAGGCTTTGCCTTTCTCAGTAAACCCTTCTGTCTTCTTTACGATCTTGTAGTCTTCGCCACGCAAAGTGTAATCCGTGTTACCACCTAAACTATAAGGTTCATACTGAGGGTGAGCATCCTCGAGATGCTCTACTGAGATCGGTGCGTCTGGTGCAATATCTGAATCTATATCGTAGCGGCCTGTTGGTTCTGTCGAAGAACAACCGTTTATAACAACGGCTAGGCTCACTATAGACACTAGTTTTTTTATTGGCAGCTCATTAACCAAAGATGTTTTTATAGGAGTTACTTTAACAGACATCAATTAGGTCGCCTTTGAGAATGCTTTTCTGTGTGTATGGATTGACATTAAAATACCGAAACCGGCCATAAGGGTAACCATAGAGGTACCGCCATAGCTGACCAGAGGTAGAGGGACACCAACCACAGGTAGAATGCCGCTTACCATACCAATGTTTACGAAAATATAGACGAAGAAACTCAGTACGATACTGCCGCCCATCATTCGCCCAAATGCTGTTTGAGCTTGGCTTGCAAGCACTAAGCCACGGCCAATAATGAACAGATAGATAGCGAGCAAAAACAAAATACCAATCATGCCCCACTCTTCGGCGATGACCGCAAAAATAAAGTCGGTATGGCGCTCTGGAATGAACTCTAGTTGAGATTGAGTACCTTGCAGCCAACCTTTTCCTGATATACCACCAGAGCCAATTGCAATCTTACTTTGGATGATGTGATAGCCTGCACCTAATGGATCTGATTCAGGGTCAAAAAGGGTTCTTACACGAACTTTTTGATATTCACGCATCAAGAAGAACCATAAGATTGGAATAAACCCACCCAGTGCAATCGCGGCACTGGCAATGATCTTCCAACTAATACCTGCCAGGAATATCACGAAGATACCGGACGCTGCGATGAGTATCGATGTGCCTAAATCGGGCTGTTTAGCGATAAGGATTGTAGGTACAAACACCATCACTAATGAGATAGCTAAAGTTTGGAAAGTGGGTGGCAGTGAGCGCTTACCAATAAATCGAGCCAGCATCAAAGGTACTGCAAGCTTCAATAGTTCAGAGGGTTGGAATCGAATAAAGCCGAAGTTTAACCAGCGCTGTGCACCTTTAGAGGCCTCGCCAAAGAACAACACTCCGAGTAGTAGAATAATGCCGCCCGCAAACAGTAGTGGAGCCAAGGTCTCATAAGTACGAGGCGAGATTTGCGCTAAAAAGATCATCACACCTAAAGACAGCACCATACGCATCGCTTGGCGATCCATCATCGCAAGGCTTTGTCCGCTTGCGCTGTACATGATCAATAGGGCAAAGCCCATTAAAACCAGAATGCCAAGCAATAGCGGCAGGTCGATATGCAGCCGTTCAAATAGGGCTCTATTTCGTCCAGTTGAAGGATCAAGTTTCATTATTTTATTGGCTCACTTTCATAATCTTCTGCAAGAATAATATGGTCTAAAATTCTTCTTACAACTGGGCCACCATTTGATGAACCACCACCGGCATTCTCCAAAACGATAGTTACGACCGCTTCAGGATCTTCAAAAGGCGCATAACCGGTGAAGAGGGCATGATCGCGTAAATGTTCTGCGATTTCATCTGCGTTGTATTCTTCATCTTCTTTTAGACCGAATACTTGTGCAGTACCTGATTTACCAGCAGTTTGATAAGACATTTTTTGGAATGAGCGTCTTGCTGTGCCTTTCTTTCCGTGGTTTACCAATCTCATGCCTTCTTGCGCGATATCCCAGTATCTCTGCTTAACACCAGTTACCGGAGGGTACGTTTCGATTTCAGATATCGTTTGTTCATCGAACGGTTGACCGTTCTCAATTGTCGCGCGTAGTAAATGGGGAGCGGTTACCTCTCCTTCATTGACCAATACTGAAGTCGCTTTTGCAATCTGCATTGGTGTTGCTGTCCAGTAGCCCTGGCCAATACCGACAGGGATGGTGTCACCTTGATACCAAGGTACACGGTGTCTGGCCATTTTCCATTCGCGAGTGGGCATATTCGCTTTGCTTTCTTCGTAAATGTCGATGCCAGTGTAATCACCAAAACCGAATAACATCATCCATTTAGATAAGCGATCGATGCCTAAATCAAATGAAATTTGGTAGAAGAAGGTATCAACCGATTCTTCAATGGCTTTCTCTATGTCAACGACACCGTGTCCCCAACGTAACCAGTCGCGGAACGGCTTCGTTTTTGAGTTTGGAATCTTCCAATAGCCCGGGTCATTACGCGTCGTGTTCGGAGTAATTACGCCTTCTTGCAGAGCTGCGACGGCAATGAAGGGTTTGATCGTCGATGCTGGCGGATAAATTCCTAGCGTTGCACGGTTAACTAAAGGTCGGTCTTTGTCTTGAAGCAGGGCATTATAACCTTTCGAGGAAATACCATGCACAAAGGCATTTGGGTCGTAGCTTGGGCTGGAAACCATGGCTAATACGCCATTGTCTTTCGGGTCGAGAACCACGGCTGAACCACGACGTCCATCAAGCAGTTTATGCACGTATAGCTGAAGTTTGATATCCAAGTTGAGCACGATATCTTTCCCCGGAGCCGAAGGTACAAATTTAAGAGTGCGGATCACTCGTCCACGGCTGTTTACTTCGACTTCTTGATAGCCAGCGGTGCCGTGTAGCATGTCTTCGTAATAGCGCTCAATGCCGAGTTTACCGATATCGCGGGTGGCTTGGTAATTGGCGTCTTTCTCTTCACGAACCAAGCGCTGCATATCACGGTCATTGATGCGAGATACGTAGCCAATCACGTGAGTTAACACATCACCATAAGGGTAGAAACGTTTTAGCGTCCCTGTCACTTCAACGCCTGGGAACTTATGTTGATTTACAGAAAAGACCGCCACTTGTTCTTCGGTAAGCTGATTAAGAATAGGTACTGATTTGAAGCGACGTGAATTACGACGATCACGATTAAAACGTTCGATACGCTCCGGTGGTATGTCGATTAACGCTTGTAAACGAACAAGCGTATCTTCCATGTTTTTGACTTTTTCTGGGGTGATCTCCAGATTAAAAACGGGCCGGTTTTCCGCAAGAAGTACACCGTTGCGGTCGTAAATTAAACCACGATTGGGTGCGATTGGAACGACCTTGATGCGGTTGTCGTTGGAGCGGGTTTTATAGTCCTGATATTGATTAACTTGGATGTTGTAAAGGTTCACAACCAGCAAGCTCATCATCACTATAATCCCTGCAAACGCAACAAAAGCACGACTAGTAAATAGTCGTGCTTCTGCTTTGTAATCACGAATTTGGCTACGTTTACGTAACATTAACGCTTATTCTCGATGATAAGGGTGGTTAGCAGTGACGCTCCAAGCTCGATATAAGCTTTCAGCCATGATAACGCGTACTAATGGGTGAGGGAGAGTAAGTGCTGATAGAGACCAGCTTTGGTCTGCTGCCGCTTTACATGCTGGTGCTAATCCTTCGGGCCCGCCAATAAGGATAGAAACGTCACGGCCATCCAACTTCCAACTTTCCAATTGCTCTGCGAGTTGAGGCGTATCCCACTTTTTACCTGGGATATCGAGTGTGACAATGCGGTTACCTTTTGGAACTGCAGCTAACATTGCTTCGCCTTCTTTTTGAAGAATACGTGCAATATCGGCATTTTTACCGCGTTTTCCCGCAGTGATTTCAATGAGTTCTAATGGCATATCATGAGGGAAGCGGCGTTTATATTCTTTAAAGCCTTCTTCAACCCACTTTGGCATTTTTGTACCAACTGCGATTAACTGGATCTTCAAAGCTTAGCCCCAAAGTTTTTCTAGTTGGTACAGCTCACGATGCTCTTCTTGCATAACGTGAAGCATGCTTGTGCCCATGTCTAGAACAACCCATTCACCTTCTTTTTGGCCGTCCATGCCAAGGGGATTCATGCCAGCCTTGCGCACTTCATCAGCAACGTGCTGTGCAATAGAGGCAACATGGCGCTTAGATGTACCAGTACAAACAATCATGTAGTCAGTAACACTTGATTTGCCTTCTACATCGATAGTCACAATCGATTCTGCTTTCATGTCGTCGGCTTTGTCTGCAAGAAAATCTTTTAGTTCTTCACGTAACACGGGGTGTTCCTTTAATCTGAGTTTAGCTTTTTAGGGTCTGTTGACCCTAGAATATACCACGCTTTTATGCGTGAAATGGGATTGAAGCTGAAGGGATACAAAACTCTACGCTTAACTGATGAATTAGTGGCCAAGGCGACTGTTCATATTGTGTTTTTGTCATCAATTCTACTTGAGTGAGTAGCGCAAACAGGGAGTGTAATTGAGATATCGAAACTCTTGTTAGCGCGGCGTTATAAAGAGGTTTTTTGGATTGCCAGATACGGTGCTTTTCAAATACCTGCGCGATTGGCATCTGCTTCATTTGTTGCTGCATTTGTAATAGCAGAGCAAGCTCACGTTGTATGCTGCGCAATAAGATAACGGGTTCGACACCTTCGGCTTCTAACTGACGCAGGATTCGCTGTGCACGGTTGCCTTTGCCTGCTAATAACGCATCACTCCAATGGAATGGCGTAAAATGGTTGTGTCGACTCAGCGATTCTTCTAAACGTACTAATGTGAGCTTTCCATCTGGGTATTGGAGAGCCAGTTTTTCTAGGCTTTGGGTGAGCGCAAATAGATGACCCTCATGCCATTGCGCCAACATTTGTATCGCTTCAGGATCCGGAGATAAGCCGATCTGACGACAGCGTGTTTGGACAAACTGAGGTAATCGGCTAACGTCTGGGGTTAGGCAGCTGATCCAGTGGCCTTGATTCGAGAGTGCTTTAAACCACTTAGCGCTTTCTTGAGCTTTAGTGAGCTTGGTTCCCACCAAGATCAACAAGATGTCGCTATGAATATGCTCTGAAATTGCGAGCAGCTCTTTTGCTATTGCGGCATTGACCCCGGACTCTGGCAATTCAAGTTCGATGAGCTGACGACTAGAGAATAGGCTCAATGCTTGAGTGCAGTCGTAAACTTGATTCCAGTCGAGACTGCTATCAATAGCAAAGCGGTGGCGTTCTTCGAAACCTTGCTCTTTGGCTGTCTTTTGAATCGCTTCTCGGCTTTCCTGCAGTAGTAAAGGTTCGTTACCAAAAATTAGGTAAACGTTGCTTAACTGCTTAGCAAGTTGCTCAGATAAACGATCAGCAAAAATACGCATTAAATAAACCTATTGCTCGACAGTTACGCTAGGCTCAGCATCAGGTACTGCACTTGCGTCGACCTCAACATCGTCAATTTCGATGTTTTTGATGTTGTACTGTTTTTCTAGCTCTTTTACTTGAACCTGTTCAAGCTCTTCTAGGTTCATATTTCCTGCGGCAATAGTCGCTTTCAGTCGGGCCATTTGACGAAGGATTTGGCTTGTTGCAAGCTTGCGCATTTCGTCTTCAATCATGTCACGCTCAACCGATTTTGCGAGTGCCGTTAGTGGGTTGTCTAAATAGCTTCGGGTTACGCTAGTTGAGAAGGTATTGGCTCCTAATTCTGGGATCGTTACGCGGTATGAAGCGTTAAGCGTCAGCTCTTTCTCAGCGGCACGAGTATTTTGGTATAGCGACAAAGTACGTTCCCCCACTCCTTCACCAAGAATATGTAGGTTAGGGATATTTTCAGCTGGTGGCACAATTTCTACATCATTCATACGCAGCTGGCTTTTCATCATACGTGTAAACGTACTGTATTGGTCGTAACTGGTCACAGAGATCTTGTTGAGCTCTTCTGGTACGGAGTAATCACCACGTAGGTGGAAACCACAGGCACTTAGCAGGCTAACGGTTAAAACAACAATAGTAACTTTCAATGAAGATAGTAAATTCAGGCGCATTATTTTATGGCTCTCATGAAGGTAGAATACTTATTTAAAGGCTTTAGTTCGTTTGAGTTGTTAGGCTCAAGTCTAAAGCGCTTAAATAAGTAGACAGGGCTATTAGCTACCCTGTCTACAGACTGCTTTTGATGAATTAAGTTCGTTAATTCTTCAGTAATTGCACTGTGCTAACGAAATTAGTTAGCAACGATGTTTAGAAGCTTACCAGGTACGAAGATAACTTTACGGATAGTTAAGCCATCTAGGAACTTCTTAGCGTTCTCATCGTTTAGACCAAGTTCACGAACTTGCTCTTCGGTCGCATCAGCAGCAACAGTCAGTTTCGCACGTAGCTTACCGTTGATCATTACAACGATAGTCTTCTCGTCTTCAACTAGCGCTTTCTCATCAAACGTTGGCCATGTTGCTGAGTCTACGTTTGATTCACCAAGCGCAATCCACATTTCGTAAGAGATGTGTGGCGTCATAGGGTAAAGCATACGTACAACTGCTTTTAGCGCTTCATCAAGGATTGCACGATCTTGTACAGATTCTTGAGGTGCTTTCGCGAGCTTATTCATCAGTTCCATGATCGCAGCGATTGCTGTGTTGAACGTTTGGCGACGGCCGATATCGTCCGTTACTTTCGCGATAGTCTTGTGGATATCACGACGAAGTGCTTTCTGGTCACCAGATAGAGCAGAAGCATCAACAGTTTCAGCTGCACCTTTAGCAGAGTGAGCGTGAACCAGCTTCCAAACACGCTTAAGGAAACGGTTTGCCCCTTCAACGCCAGACTCTTGCCACTCAAGCGTCATGTCTGCAGGCGATGCAAACATCATGAATAAACGTACTGTATCAGCGCCGTACTTGTCTACCATCTCTTGTGGGTCGATACCGTTGTTCTTAGACTTAGACATTTTGATCATGCCTGAGTGCTCAACGTTGCGGCCTTGGTTGTCGACAGCTTTTTCAATGCGGCCTTTCGCGTCACGGTCGATAGTCACGTCAGTTGGAGCAATCCACTCTTTCGTGCCTTTCTCGTTGGTGTGGTAGAACGCGTCAGCTAGAACCATACCTTGACATAGAAGTTGCTTGAACGGTTCATCAGATGTCACGTAACCAGCATCACGAAGAAGCTTGTGGAAGAAACGAGAGTAAAGCAGGTGCATACAAGCGTGCTCAATACCACCAACGTATTGGTCAACTGGCAGCCAGTAGTTAGCTTTCTCTGGATCTAGAATGTCGTCAGCTTGTGGTGAACAGTAACGTGCGTAGTACCATGATGATTCCATGAACGTATCAAACGTATCAGTTTCACGTAGCGCAGGTTCGCCATTGAATGTGGTTTCAGCCCAAGATTTGTCAGCTTTTATTGGGCTAGTAACGCCATCCATTACCACGTCTTCTGGAAGAATGACTGGCAGTTGGTCTGCTGGTACTGGGTGAACTTCACCGTCTTCAGTGGTTACCATTGGGATTGGAGCCCCCCAGTAACGTTGACGAGAAACGCCCCAGTCACGTAGACGGAAGTTTACTGTTTTCTTACCTTTGCCTTCAGCTTCAAGCTTCGCAGCGATTGCATCGAATGCTTCTTGGAATGCAAGATCATCGAATTCACCAGAATCGAACAGTACACCTTTTTCAGTGTAAGCCGCTTCAGACACATCTAGTTCAGAGCCGTCTTCTGGCTTGATTACTGGAATGATATCGATGCCGTACTTAGTTGCGAATTCATAGTCACGTTGATCGTGAGCAGGAACCGCCATTACAGCACCTGTGCCGTAATCCATAAGAACGAAGTTAGCTACGTAAACAGGAACAACACGACCGTTAAGAGGGTGGATAGCCGTTAGGCCAGTATCCATACCTTTCTTTTCCATCGTTGCTAGTTCAGCTTCAGCCACTTTGGTGTTGCGACATTCTTCAACGAATGCTGCAAGATCAGGGTTGTTCTGTGATGCTTTCTCTGCAAGAGGGTGACCTGCAGCGATACCAACATAAGAAACACCCATTAGTGTATCAGGACGTGTTGTGTACACTTCTAATGGCGCTTCTTCACCGTTAACAGCGAAAGATAGCTCAACACCTTCAGAGCGGCCGATCCAGTTGCGCTGCATGGTCTTAACCATTTCAGGCCAACCTTCAAGGTTGTCTAGATCGTCTAGTAGCTCTTGAGCGTACTCAGTGATTTTAATGAACCACTGTGGGATTTTCTTTTGTTCTACCGGAGTATCACAACGCCAGCAGCAACCGTCTTCTACTTGCTCGTTTGCAAGAACCGTTTGGTCGTTTGGACACCAGTTAACAGAAGATGTCTTCTTGTAAACTAGGCCTTGTTCGTAAAGCTTCGTGAAGAACTCTTGTTCCCAACGGTAGTACTCAGGAGTACACGTTGCGAATTCACGTTTCCAGTCGTAACCAAAGCCTAAAAGCTTAAGCTGGTTTTTCATGTATTCGATGTTTTCGTAAGTCCACGGAGCAGGCGCTGTGTTGTTTTTTACAGCTGCGTTTTCTGCTGGTAGGCCGAATGCATCCCAACCGATTGGCTGCATTACGTTTTTGCCTTGTAGACGTTGGAAACGAGATACCACATCACCGATGGTGTAGTTACGCACGTGACCCATGTGCAGTCGGCCACTTGGGTAAGGGAACATAGAAAGACAGTAGAATTTTTCTTTGTTTGGGTCTTCACTTACAACGAAAGTCTCGCTGTCATCCCAGTGTTGTTGAACCTTTTGTTCAATCTCTTGCGGGTTATATTGTTCTTGCATCGATGGTATCCGGTTATCTTGGAATTTGTGAGTTCGGTTAGAACAGAATCTTACAGATCGTCATAGAATACCTAAAGGAGCCTAGTACAACAATAGTTATACCCTTCATACTTGCAGTTGCTGCCTAGTAGATGGCGTAATTTTCACTGAATTTCGCAGGGCAACTATACTTAAGAGTATGAATTGCATTTGTTTGTGAGCGGGAGTGCATTGCGGCGCATCCGTTTGCTCGTTTCAAGGTTGGTTATCTTAAGGAGGTTATTATGCCGAAGAAAAAAGCACTCTATGAAGAAGTTGTTGAAGAGGTCATCGAAACGCTGAAGCATAGCCCTGAAGAGCTCAACAACAAAATCGAAACGTCAGGCAAGTATGCGAAAGCAGCCAACGACATGACCAAAGATGAACTATCGCTGATTTCAGCCTACGTGAAGTCGGACTTGAAAGAGTTTTCTGAAAGCTATGAAGAGAGTAAAAGCGGTCCATTTTACTTGATGATTGCAGACTCTATATGGCAAGGCCTTCTAGACATAACCGATCGAACGAAAGTTGAATGGGTTGAGTTGTTCCAAGATCTTGAACATCAGGGCTTATATCAAGCGGGTGAAGTCATTGGGTTAGGCACCTTAGTATGTGACGAGTGTGGCCATCAAACCGAATATAACCACCCAACCAATATCATTCCATGCATTAAATGTGGCTCTACAGGGTTTAGCCGCAAAGCACTTAAGCCGTAAACATGTAATTAACTTCAAACTGCGGCAATAAAAAAGGTTCATCGCGGCTTTCCGGGGAAAGCCGCTTTTATCTTCAAGAAGAA
>NZ_JBGONH010000023.1:0-70405 GCF_041439075.1 Vibrio sp. FF145 | reverse complement strand
TACCTTTAGCTTCTAAAGATTGGTAGCTGCTTCCGCCCATCTGGTCGTTATCAGAGCGCATGTCTTTCAGTTGAAGCATTACTGCCTCACCATTGTCTGCACCAATTTGGAATGACTTAGTACCGTGAGTACCGTTAAGCAGCTTGTTGCCACCAAAAGATGTGGTTTCAGCGATACGATTTAGTTCATCATTAAGCGCCGTTACTTCTTCTTGGATTGCTACACGGTCAGATTTGGTATTTGAACCGTTTGTTGATTGCAAAGACAAATCACGCATACGTTGTAGAATGTTTGATGTTTCATTCATCGCACCTTCTGCTGTTTGAGCGATAGAGATACCATCGTTCGCGTTACGTACAGCAACATCAAGACCGCGGCTCTGAACGTTCAAGCGGTTCGAGATTTGTAGGCCAGCAGCGTCATCTTTTGCGCTGTTGATTTTAGAACCTGAAGATAGGCGTTCCATTGATGTTTGTTGAGCGCTGTTTGCACTGTTTAGGTAACGTTGTGCTGTCATTGCTGATACGTTGGTATTTACATTCACTGCCATGGTGATTTCTCCAATTGATTTTCCGGTATAGCGGCTTCCGACGTCTCGGAAAACCAAGTAGTTATCTCTAAGTTACTTTTAATAACGGCGTGAATGCTGAAACCTTTAGAAAAAAAGCAACAAAATTAAAGAAATAGCGAGAAAGGATAAGAAAGCGTGACTGGTAGTGAAATTATCAAAAAAAGATGAGAAAAAGGCTAAAGTTGTCGAAAAGTCAGCCGGGGGAAATATTGTGTTTTAATTAACCAAAGGACTTTAGTTAACCGATAATACCTTTATAAGAATTAACCTAATTTATTAGCCTAGCAGCGTTAAAGCTAAGTTCGGCGCTTGCTTAGCTTGAGCTAAAATAGTGGTACTGACTTGCTGCAGTATTTGTTGTTTGAGCATTTGAGTGGTTTCTTTGGCGTAGTCTGTATCTTTGATTCGGCTGTTTGATGCCCCCAAGTTCTCATGAACATTTTCAAGGTTATTAATCGCATGGTCAAAGCGGTTTTGCATCGCCCCGAATTCAGAACGGTGACTATCAACATACTTCATCGCTGTATCCAAAATAGACACGGCGCGCTGTGCTCCCCCAACATCAGTGACATTAATATCATCGACTGACTCGTAATAACCCGCCGACATCGAAAGCTCACTGGCTAACGAGCCGGAGAAAGAGATCGTGCCTGCCGTGTCTTCGCCTGACATGTAGATCTGAAGCTGCCCTTCATCATTGACGGAAGCCGAAACCAGATCCGTTTGACCATTGATATAAGTCGCTAGCTCTTCAATGTCATCGCCCGCCTTGGCATTAATGTTGATCTCTTGAGGCTGACCAAAACGATCGGTAAACGCCATCGTCATATCTGTCTGGTTGGATTTAACTTCCCACGAGTCACTTGCCATGCCATTGGCAACATAGCTAAAGCCGCCCATGTTGATATCATCGGTGCGCATGTTTTTCAAACCTATCTGCACCGCCTCACCAGAGCTACCACCGATTTGAAATGACGAGCTACCAAAACTGCCGTTAAGGAGCTTTTTCCCACCAAATGAAGTGGTTTCCGCAATTCGGTTCAACTCATCATTTAAGGCGGTTACTTCTTCTTGAATAGCCGTCCTTTCCGATTGGCTATTCGAACCATTAGTCGCTTGCAGTGACAGGTCTCGCATGCGTTGCATGATATTGGTGGTTTCATTCATCGCCCCTTCTGCTGTCTGCATAATGGAGATACCGTCGTTAGCATTTCGAACCGCAACATCGATGCCGCTCATCTGTGCTTCTAATCGATTGGAGATTTGTAAGCCAGCAGCATCGTCTTTTGCACTATTAATACGACTCCCTGAAGCCAAGCGCTCCAAAGATTGGTTCAGCATGTTATTGGCATTAGAGAGATTCCTCTGAGCCACTAATGCTGAAACATTCGTATTAACAGTTATAGCCATAGACCTTCACTTACAAAAAGATGAATAAAACTTACGATTGCTCTTGTATCGACCTATTTATATAAAACTTTAAAAAAAAGGAGCCATGAGGCTCCCTTTGTTTATTCTATTTGAGACGACTTACTTAATCGTTAGTACACTCAACATCTCAGCTGAAGGAGCAAAGTAGTAAGCGCCAGTAACGGCTTTAGTAAAGCGAAGCAGTTGGTCTGTTTTGCCATCTGTTTCGCCGTACATACTCTCTAACATCGCATCAAAATTATGACGAACGTTACAGTAAGCAATGAACAGTAAGCCGTGATCGCCCGTTGCTGTGCCGTAAGGCAGGCTATGACGAACGATTTTAAGACCCTTGCCTTCTTCTTTGATATCCACACGGCCAACGTGAGACGCCGCTGGAACATCATCTAGCTCGATCGAATCTGGCTTAGTACGGCCAACCACTTTCTCTTGTGCCGATACGTTTAATCGGTTCCAAGCAGGTAGGTTATGCACAAAACGTTGCACCATTACGTAGCTACCACCCGCGAATTCACCTTCAGGCACAATCGCCACTTCAGCGCGCTGTGCATCTTTCGGGTTTTCAGTGCCATCAACGAAATCAGTCATGTCACGTGAGTCTAGGAAACGGTAACCGTAAGTTTCATCAACCACTTCCACGTCCGCAGCTACTTCAGATAGCAATTTACGTAGGATGAAGAAGTGTAGGTCATGTCGGTTTGAATGACAGTGAATCAGAACATCAGACAGTGTGCTCGGTGCTGTGATATCACCTTCACCAAGCGTAGGAAAATCAATTAGATCAGAGGGAGCAGCTTGCTCGAACTTATCCCAAAAAACTTTTGAGAACGCTACCGACGCCGTTAGGTTCGCATCAGGTTGAGTTTGGTTTAGCTCGTCGATTAGAGTCGGAAGCTTTTGAATTTCTGCTAGTACATTAGCAGTATTAGCGTTCACTTTAAGTTGAACGTAAAGAGCGAAAGGCCCAGCTTCAGGCAAAATAGCACTTTGAACGTTAGGCTGCTCATTTGAAACATTAAGCATAGATTATTCCTTCCAGTTTTAGCTTCTAAGTATAATTGTGAATGGTACAAATGTTTTGATGAGAATCAGTCTTCGTGCTCAACCACTTTAAAGCAATCCCTAGCGGCATGGCTATTGGTTAAATAAAGCGCTAACCAGAGGAGCAATAATAGGGTGATAGCATTTGACCAACGGAACCATCCGTTATCCAAATAGATTAGATAAATTGTGTGGGAGCCCTGTGCCAAGATAGCTATCATGGTAACCCAACGCCCCCATGACACGACTTTGTTAAGGCGCTTTCTATCTGGAGATCTTAGTCCAAACAACCACATCAATAACAAACTAGGGACACTCAACGCAATCCCGACATAAAACATCTGGTGGTCTGGATAGATGGTCTCAAGAATATCCGTTCCCGACTCTCGGCTTGCGCCCGCAACAATGAAAACGACCAAAGCTTTCGCAAGAAACAGCCAACCTAACCATAATAAGATTGGGGCTTTCAAAAAGCCGTGTTTATCGTATTGTTCTATGGAGTACCGCACAACTCTCACTTTCACTTGTTTTCAAACCAACACTTTAACGCAAATCATTCATACTTAACTAGGTTTGCGTTATCTTATTGGTTAATCCGTTTTAATTGTCGAACTCAGTATGAAAAAGAAAACTAATACACCGTCTGTTGAATCTCAACAAGAAGCACTGAAGATAGCCAAAGCGACGCAAAAGCCAGCTCAAACCAAAGAACAAACAAAATTAATTGCTCAAGGTATCGAAAAAGGCATCGCACTTTACAAGAAACAGCAAAAAGAACGCAGCCGCCAAGCCGATAAAGCAAGAAAACGCGTACAGAAAGAGAAGCAAACTCAACAAACTAATCTAGACGAAGAGAGCAATGTAGACACAATTGTTGAAACAACATCAAATCACGCCAGCAAATTGCCGTGGTTACTATTGATCGCAAGCTGGGTAGGTTTCGCGATTTATTTGATGAAATAGCAGGATAAATGTATGAAAAAGGAATTAGTCGCTTTAGCTATGACAGGCATATTAGTCGGGTGCACGACACCGACAACAGTCCCACATAGCAAATCTGACCAAGTACAAATGGATTACCACGGACTGATTGATATCAACGAGTGCGAATATAAAGGGGAAGTCACCGGCAGCGAAGGCCACTGGTATAGTTATCTGTTTTACCCGAACGACACTCTGATTCAAGGCGCAATGAATGAGCTAAAGTCCAATGCTATTGGATTAGGTGCGGACACCGTAATTTTCACACTTCCCCAAGATTTTGCGACTTCCGTAACCATGTTGGGCACCGCTTATCGGTGTCGCTAATTCGACTTATCGCTAATCGGTAAGGAGTAGAAAGAAGAAAGCCAGCTTTCGCTGGCTTATGCACTAAATCCAAGGCTTGTTGCTATATCGCCTTTACGCTGGATAACCCATTGACTGTCAAATGGCCCCCAGTCGGATAATTGGTAATAGCCATCATTATGACGTCGCCCATCTTGAACAAACATAAGTTCAATACCGATCCCCGGTAACGCCTTGAGTACATCTTGAATAGTACGACGAGGCCACCCCGTTTTTTCGATGAGTTTAGGCACATTTGGCCTATCAAGGCTTTCCACTAACAATGCTAAATATAGCCGCCTTGCAAAAACAGGACTCAACTCCATTGACACCTCCTATATATGTGCAACTCAATTATTTCTTTTTTTGCTGACAACATGTTGAGGCTGATCAATAAGTCTCCAATAGTGACATTTTCTTACTGTTTTTTTTCACTCTATGAAATATTCCTCACTCTATTTTGTCTGAATTGCCGCTTCCTGATAGGATTCAACTCATAACAACGAAATAAAATCACCCAAAGGAAGAATAATGACTATCACTATGTTTGGCATTCCGAACTGCGACACCATCAAAAAAGCAAAAAAATGGCTAGAAGCTGAAGGTATCGAGTTCGAATTTCACGATTATCGCAAACAAGGCATCACTGAAGAGTTAGTAACAAGCTTCTGTTCAGAGCTTGGTTGGGAGCTTGTGCTAAACAAACGTGGTACGACTTATCGCCAACTTTCTCAAGAGCAAAAAGACACATTAACGGAAGAAAAAGCCGTAATTCTGCTTGTTGAACAACCAGCAATGATCAAGCGCCCTATCTTGAAAGTCGATGGCAAGCTTCATATTGGCTTCAAAGCTGATCAATACGCTGCTATTTTTGCGTAATCAGCTGAATTAGAACAGATAACAAAGCGTTGAACTTCCCCTGTTCAACGCCTGAAATTAATGACTAGACGTTTAATTTAAACAAGGAACTCAAGGATGACAGACTGCCCAACTTTGGCTCTGGCAAAAGACCTAATCAGCCGTCAATCGGTAACACCAGAAGATGCAGGCTGCCAAGACCTGATGATTGAACGCTTAAAAGCGCTAGGTTTCGAAATCGAAGTGATGGTATTTGAAGATACGACGAACTTCTGGGCTCGCCGTGGTACCGAAGCCCCCCTATTTGCTTTTGCTGGTCACACTGATGTTGTACCTGCAGGCCCAATTGAGCAGTGGAACACTAAGCCATTTGAACCGACTATCGTAGATGGTTTCCTACACGGTCGCGGCGCGGCAGATATGAAAGGTTCTCTGGCTTCAATGGTTGTGGCTGTAGAACAGTTCATTGCTAAGCACCCTGATCACACAGGCTCAATCGGTTTCCTTATCACGTCAGATGAAGAAGGCCCGTTCATCAACGGGACAGTGCGCGTTGTCGAAGCATTGATGGCTCGTGGTGAGAACATCGACATGTGTATTGTTGGCGAACCATCAAGTACTGAGTACGTAGGTGATGTCGTAAAGAACGGCCGTCGTGGTTCTATCACTGGCGATCTAACGATTAAAGGCACACAAGGTCACGTTGCCTACCCTCACCTTGCGAACAACCCGGTACACAGCTCTCTGCTTGCGATCAATGAATTGGCGACGACCGAGTGGGACAAAGGTAATGATTATTTCCCACCAACCAGCTTCCAGATCCCAAATGTCAGTGCGGGCACTGGCGCATCAAACGTGATTCCTGGTGAATTTAATGTTCAGTTTAACCTTCGCTTTAGCACAGAGTTAAACAACGACATCATCGTTGAACGAATCACAAATACACTCGACAAGTACGATTTCGAATACGATTTAAAATGGACATTCAATGGCGACCCGTTCTTAACCGACGCAGGCTCGTTGCTTGATGCTATTGTCGATGCAGTAGGTCACGTGAATGATGTCAAGCCGGCACTGCTTACCACAGGTGGTACTTCTGACGGACGCTTTATTGCGCGCATGAAAGGACAAGTGGTAGAACTAGGCCCTGTGAATGCAACCATTCACAAGGTTAACGAGTGCGTGAAAGTGGCTGATTTAGAGAAACTAACCGACATGTACGAAAGAACACTAGTGAACCTGTTCGCTAAATAGTTCTTTGAGCAGCGATTGATAGCATCTAATTATTGAGAGACGCGTTATGACACCAGAGCAGCTTACCGGACAATCAGATTCTCATCTGGAACCTAGCCTGATTGGCACCAAGACCTTCTTGGTCCACAGTGATGTCAAAGATGACCTAAACAATTTGATTGAAGCTGCTCAAGTCGCTGGTTTTAAAATGGAGATTGCCAGTGGCTTTCGCGACTATGAAAGGCAATCTCTGATTTGGAACCGCAAGTTTTCTGGTGAAGCACCGATATTAGATTCAGAAAGCCAACCACTGGATGCTTCAACACTCAGTGAACAACAAAAGTTGTCGGCGATTCTGAGGTGGTCTGCGCTTCCTGGGGCGAGTCGTCACCATTGGGGTTGTGACTTTGATGTCTTTGCTCGTAATCACTTACCTGAAGGCACACAGCTACAACTGGAACCATGGGAATACCTTACTGGCCACCAGCAAGCGTTTTACCAATGGCTTGTTGCCAATGCATCTCAATATGGGTTCTTCTTTCCTTACAGCCAAGACCTTGGCGGTGTGGCGATAGAACCATGGCATATCAGCCATCGAAAAGTATCGGAGTTGTGTTTATCACAGTTATCTCCCTCTTTACTTGGCAAGCAACTCCAATCTAAGCCAATATTAGGGTATGAGATTATTATGGAGCAGCTAGACGAGATCTATGCGCGCTTCGTGGCGAATATCAGTCATTAGGAGCGCTTATGTTGGAGTGGCTTACAAACCCTTGGGTTATCATCATCATCGTGGTTAGCGTTGTTGTGGGTAATATTGCTGCGCTCAAACAGACCGCTAATATGGATCTGACAGGTCGTAACAAAACAGAAAAAGACTTAGACAAGCTCAATCAATTGGATAAACAGAACCAAGAGAAAGCTCAAAAAGATGAGTCTACGGACAACAAAGACGCTTAATTTTGTAGCTCTAAGGAGCCAATCTAATTTGCTAATAGTCCGCTGACGACTAATCAACGAATACAAAAAAAGAGGACACAATGTGTCCTCTTTTTTATTGGCTGTAGCTAACCACAGGGCTGATATGACTTACTCTGTGGTTTTTCAGCTATGCTCACTCAGTTTTACTTACTCTGCATCAGCTTCTTTGTCATCTTTAGTTTGGTCAGCAACATGTGCTAATACTGGTACCATTGACTTCAGTAGCTCTTCTTCTACTGGCTTACCTGATGCATCCGTTACGTTAATTGACGTACGGTTACCAAGATCACCAAACAAGAAGGTGTAAGTGCCTGGAGCCAAATCAATGGGTTGTAGGCCAATTGTTTCCCAGAACTCATCATCAGGCGCTGCGTATTTCGCTTTCACGGTACCTTGAGACTGGTTACGCTCTTCAAGCTCAAAGCCCATCGTCGGTAGCAAGGTAGGCAAACGCTGCCACAATACATTGTATGGAGTACGAGCAATGATCACTGGGAAGCCACTACGGTCGGCACCCATTGAGATTGGAATGCGTTTAACCAGCTCTTGTGCTTTCAACGCTGCTTCAGCACGAAGGTTTTCATCGTACTTAGCCATCACTAGGTTCGTTAAGAACGCGTTGTAACGCTCCTTATTGGTTGCCGATACCGGCTTCTCTTCAGAGCCTTCACGCCAATCGATAAGGTTGATCTTGAAGCCATGGCGGTTGTTCGCTTGGAAACGAGAGATAGAGTAGCGACTGCCGATCTCTACTTCTTCATCTTCAGAAACCCAAGTAACCCAATCGGTCTCAATATCGTTTTCTGACTGTTCACGAATACCAATGCCACGTTGTGCCAGCATATCTACAGCCGTTTGCCACACGCGGTCTGCTTCTTCAGCACGAAGAAGCCATAGTGTCACTTCACCATTCTGACGCTCAGCTCGAGCTCCTGGGATCAGCTCAAGAACCTGTTGCGGCGGACGAATATCCACTTCACGGCCTGTACCACCACTGAACTCACCGCTTGGGATGTCAAAATTTGGATAGAACTGAGGTTGAGCATCTTCAGGCAGCTGCCATTGTGAAAACTCAGGTGTTTCTAAGTATTCGAAATCATCTTTGGCTTGGCGACGTTGAGTCGGGCTGCCAGAACATGCTGTAAGAACGAAAACAGCCAGTGATCCAATCACTAGCTGGTGAGAATACTTCATTTATACTCCTAAATGCCGAAGGTTCACTTCGGCATTACTTCATACGTTTTTAGTAAATGCACGCTTCAGTCATTGCTTGAGCAACAACGGGTTGAGCTGGCTTTGACAATTCAGTCAACGGTAGACGTAAGCCACCTTCAGCAATCAGACCCATTTTATGAACCGCCCATTTTACGGGAATAGGGTTGGACTCAACGAACAAATTCTTATGTAGAGGCATTAAACGCTCATTGATCGCTTCTGCTTCTTCAAACTTGCCTTCTTTCGCTAACTTGAACATGGTTGCCATATCAGCGGCTGCAACATTGTTTGTTACAGAGATCACGCCATCGCCACCACGCTTAACAAATTCTAGACCTGTTAAGTCATCACCACTTAGTAAGATAAAATCTTCGCCACAAAGTTCACGGTGAATTGCAATTCTGTCGAGATCACCCGTCGCATCTTTAAGTGCAACGATGTTTTCGATCTCAGCAAGGCGAGCAACCGTTTCGGGTAACAAGTCTACAGCAGTACGACCTGGTACATTGTATAGGATTTGTGGAACGTCACTGACTTCAGCAATCGCTTTGTAGTGTTGGTACAAACCTTCTTGAGTTGGTTTGTTGTAGTAAGGCGTTACGCTCAGGCAACCAGCAATACCAGAACCATTCAGCAAACGGCTGAATAGAACAGATTCGTGAGTTGCATTTGCACCTGTACCAGCGATAACGGGAATACGACCATCAGCAAATTCAACGATCTTATTGACGACTTTGACATGCTCTTCAATAGTGAGTGTTGAAGACTCACCTGTTGTGCCAACCGCAACCAGACCATCACTACCTGCAGCAACATGGTGCTCAACTAACTTTTTAAGGCTGTCGAAATCCACTTCACCATCTGTATTAAATGGCGTAACTAGCGCAACGATACTTCCTGAAAACATGTCTATCTCCCTTAATTTATTCTTTTTGCATGTTACTGTAAGCCAATCAATAAACACAAGACATTAAAGTGGCTTACCGGCAACATCTGCATTAAATATTGTCGTATGTTTGAGGTAAAACGACTTCTAACGGCGTTCTACCGAGAATTTGGGTAACCTGCGCTCAATCTAGCGGATAGCACAGCACTGGATGTCAATAACAAGTAAGCTGTGCTCTCACCGCTCAATCTCATTTTTTAACGCTCTCGATATTCTTATCATTGGTTGCATGTTAGAAGCAAGGTGCCTCATAAAAAGCCCCGTACGCACGCTTATTCCACGAGCTAACTGTGCTAACATGCATGAATCAATGGAATATAAAGAGACGTGATTTTATGACTCAACATCTAGTAATCACAGCTGTGGGCACAGATCGCCCAGGTGTATGCAACCAAGTGGTTCATTTAGTCACCCAATCAGGCTGTAACATTATTGATAGCCGTATCGCTCTATTTGGCGAAGAATTTACGCTTATCATGCTGCTGTCTGGAAAGGCAAACAACATCACCCGCGTTGAAACCACCCTGCCCTTGCTTGGACAAGAGCACGACTTGATTACGATTATGAAGCGAACCTCAACTCATGATGTTATTGAGAACTCTTACACAGTAGAGGTGTTCGTTGAGTCAGACGATAAAATCGGCCTTACCGAGCAGTTTACCCAGTTCTTCGCAGACCGAAACATCGGCCTCGATTCGTTAAGCGCCCGAACCATCAATAAATCTAAAGTTCAGCTCGACAACGACCAATTCCATATCTCTATTACCGCTTCTGTGCAATCAGAATGTAATTTGATGCAGCTACAAGAAGAATTTGACGCGCTGTGTCAGAGCCTATCCGTACAAGGCTCGCTCAACTTTATCAAAAACAGTTTTTAAAAAGGAAATATCATGAATACGCTAACGGCTGGTGTTCCAGCACCTGCTTTTTCTCTTCCTGATCAAGATGGCAATATCGTATCTCTTGGTGACTTCAAAGGTAAAAAAGTCCTTTTCTATTTTTACCCAAAAGCAATGACTCCAGGTTGTATTGTGCAAGCTGAAGGTCTGCGTGATATCAAAGCACAGCTTGATGACCTAAATGTGGTTGTTCTAGGTGTGAGTGTTGATCCAGTAAAACGCCTACCAAATTTCGTCGAGAAGAAATCTCTAAACTTCACACTGCTATCAGATGAAGACCACAGCGTTGCTGAGCAGTTTGGTGTTTGGGGAGAGAAGAAATTCATGGGCAAAGTGTACGACGGTCTGCACCGTATTAGCTTCCTAATTGATGAAGAAGGTCAGATTGAACACGTCTTCAACAAGTTCAAGACTAAGACTCACCACGAAGTGGTTCTAGACTACTTCAATCCAGAAGCTTAATGTTGTTTCTAGTGAATTGATGACCTAATTTCATACCTAGATGATCTAAGTTCACAATTGACTAATCCAAATACAAAAAGGCCGAATATCATGGATATTCGGCCTTTTTAATACTTACTCAACTGTATTGATCTTCAATTACGATTGATGCTCAGGGTCATCGTCGAGAGCATGACTCGGTAAAGCATTCCAAACCGCTTTCACCAGCGTAGCAAGCGGGATAGCAAAGAATACGCCCCAGAATCCCCACAGTCCGCCAAACACCAACACCGCTACAATAATCGCTACTGGGTGTAGGTTCACGGCTTCAGAGAACAGAACAGGAACGAGCACGTTGCCATCTAGCGCTTGGATAATACCGTAAGCCAATAACAGCCAGTAGAACTGAGGCTCTAATCCCCACTGGAACAGGCCAACAATCGCAACTGGAACGGTCACAGCTGCCGCACCGATATAAGGAATCAGTACCGAGAAGCCAACCGCGACAGCCAGCAGAGCTGAATAACGTAAATCTAGAATCGCAAAGGTCACGTAGCTGACACCACCGACGATCAAGATCTCAAGTACCTTGCCGCGAATATAGTTCGAGATTTGTTGGTTCATCTCAACCCAAACCTTGGTCGCTAGACGACGGTTTTTAGGCAACACACCACTCGCCATGCTGATCATCTCTTCTTTATCTTTTAGTAAGAAGAAGATAAGCAACGGCACAAGAATCAAGTAAACCGCAAGCGTAGCCAAGCTCACAAGAGAAGCTAAAGAACCTTTAACAACACTTTCACCAAAGCCTAATGCTTTATTTTTCGCGTTAGACACAATCGATTCAACGATCTGCAAGTTTGCTAACTCAGGATAGCGCTCGGGAATCGTCGCGATGAACTTCTGTAAGCCGCCATACATGCTTGGAATATCATTGATGAGATTACCCACTTGCTCCCAAATGGTAGGCACTAAACCAAACAGCGCCAGCAACATCACGCTAAAGAACATTAAGATCACCAACATCACTGAAGGGGTTCTTGGAACACCAAGTCTTTGGAGTTGGGTAACCGGCCACTCAAGTAAATAAGCCAATACAATAGCCACCAACAATGGCGCGATGAGATGACCAAAGAAGTAGATCGTAATAAAGCCGAAGAGAATGATGGCAACCAAACTGACAGCATGGGGATCAGAGAAACGTCGTTTATACCAACGATTGACCATTTCAAGCATTTGACTGCAATTCCTTTTTAGTGACGAGGAGATGATAGTAATTAGAGCAAACCTCAGTGATGACGTCATAGGCTTGCTTAGACAAAAAAGTAACAATATCTTTCATTGAGCTGTTATCAGAGACATAAATTGACAATGATTGCCCTACTTCTAACTTTACACTGTGACGCTTGGCTAATAATAGTGCCATTGGACAGCGCTCTTGGCGTAAATCTAGAATATTAGGTGTCATTCTTGAGCTCGATGCTTATTATAAGGGTCGTATTGTAATCTGTTTTTGAAAACGCGCCATCATTCATTCATCTTCCTTCATGATAGCGCACGCACTCGGCAAAGGTTACATCAGATAAAGAACCAATTTGCATTGCACTTGTCTTACTGTCAGAAGAAACGGAGTATTACTGACTAATATGTTTAAACGCGCTCGCTCAATTGCTTGCTTATGCATCGCAGCTACATTAAGTACCCCAACGTTGGCGAATACCAACAGTTTGGAGCTACCCGATATCGGCACCGCTGCTGGCGGCACCCTCACTATCGACCAAGAACTTATCTATGGTGATGCCTACATGCGCATCATCAGAAGCAGCCAGCCTATCGTAAACGACCCGGTTCTCAACCAGTACATTGATACGCTTGGCCATCGTCTTGTCGCAAGCGCGAATGATGTAAAGACACCTTTCCAGTTCTTTATGATCCGAGACCGCAACATCAACGCCTTTGCATTCTTTGGTGGTTATGTTGCTTTGCACTCAGGTCTGTTCCTGCATGCACAATCTGAAAGTGAGTTGGCTTCAGTATTGGCGCACGAAATCGCGCACGTTACCCAACGTCACTTAGCGCGTAGTATGGAAGATCAAGCGCGTCGTTCTCCAGCAACCATCGCAGCGCTAGCAGCCTCTGTATTATTGGCCATTGCAGCACCTGAAGCAGGTATCGCAGCTCTAACTGCCACAACCGCTGGTAACATGCAAAGCCAGATCAACTACACCCGTAGTAATGAAAAAGAAGCTGACCGCTTTGGTATCAATACACTGGCGAAAGCAGGGTTCGATGTGAATGCGATGCCGCGTTTCTTCGGTCGTTTGGCTGATGAATACCGTTATGCCAGCACCCCCCCCCCAATGCTGCTGACTCACCCATTACCAGAAGATCGAATCACCGATTCACGCGCTCGCGCTCGCAGCTATCCGCCACTAAAACTGGCCCCATCACTGGACTACCATCTAGCAAGAGCTCGCATTGTCGCGCGCTATGCGGGCATTAATAATGATGCTGCTCTAGATTGGTTTGAACGTAAGCTGAAGAAAGCCCCGAAAGCCTTGGTTCCATCATTAGAGTATGGACAAGCACTGGTTTACCTAGATTCAAAAAAACTAGATAAAGCAGAACCGATTCTGACCAAGCTGATGAATAGCGACCCAACCAACTTGTTCTATCTGGATGCTATTTCAGATCTGCACATTGAACAGAAAAAGCCTGAGATTGCGATTAAAGAACTTAAGTCAGCACTTGAGCGTCAACCAAACAACTCAGTTCTAACCATAAACTACGCCAATGCACTGATCGAAAATGAAGACCTACAGGAAGCCGTTCGCGTGTTGCAACGTTACACGCACGATAACCCGAACGACACCAATGGGTGGTACCTGCTTTCAAAGGCAAATACAAACCTTGGTAACAGCGATGAAGAACTGTCTGCTAGGGCAGAGATCTTGGCACTGCAAGCCAACTGGAACAAAGCGATTCAGTACTACACGCAGGCGAGCCAAATCGCAGAACTAGGCAGCCTAAAACAAGCACGTTATGACGCTCGAATTGATCAACTAATGATACAGCGCGAACGCTTCTTATCGTTGCAATAAGTATATTGACTGGCAGCAAAGCTCGTTGCCAAAATACAAAGAAAGCTCAACGTTACACAATAAGAAGCCACTCAGTTGGCTTCGACTGAACTATTAAATCAAAAATAATAACGAGGAAGAACCATGTCTGTCGTGATTTATCATAACCCACGCTGCTCAAAGAGCCGTCAAACTCTCGAACTGCTTGAAGCAAACGGCGTACAGCCAGAGGTGATCAAATACCTAGATACGCCTTTGACTATTGAACAGCTGAAAGTGCTTTTCACTCAGCTTGGTTTTGAGAGTGTTCGCGACATGATGCGTACCAAAGAAGCGGATTATAAAGAAGCGAACCTTGGTGACGCATCAGTGGCTGATGAAGATCTTTTCGCTGCAATGGCAACGAATCCAAAACTGTTTGAACGTCCAGTGGTTGTCGCGAACAACAAAGCAAAAATTGGTCGTCCACCAGAACAAGTACTAGAGATTCTGTAATCCAATATGAGCATCAACATTCTTGTTCTCTACTATAGTCGACACGGCAACACCCAAGCGCTAGCAAGGCAAATCGCTCGTGGGGTGGAATCCATCCCGAACTGCGAAGCCATGCTAAGAACGGTGAACAACGTGTATACGGTAGAAGAGCAGCCGGATTCGCGCTATCAGCCAACAGATCCTATTGCGACCTTACAAGATCTCCGTTCTTGCGACGGTTTAGCACTCGGCAGCCCAGTATGGTTTGGCAATATGGCTGGGCCAATGAAGCACTTTTGGGATAGCACAACATCGTTATGGATTAATGGCGATCTCATCGATAAACCAGCTTGTGTATTTACTTCCTCTTCATCACTACACGGTGGTCAAGAGACGACACAGCAAAGCATGATGCTGCCTCTACTTCATCATGGCATGTTAGTCGTGGGCATCCCCTATTCAGAACCTGCGCTGCACACCACTCAAACCGGTGGCACACCTTACGGTGCAAGCAGCACTGGAGAGAGCGCTTCATTAAGCAAAGAAGAAATTGAGTTGGCGAAAAACCTAGGCAAACGCGTAGCGCGCATCGCTATTAACCAGAAGGGAATGCCTCAATGATGTATATGTCAGAGAGACCGATGTCTCCCAAAACCAAGCTATTTCGCTACCTTGCTTTAACGGGCAATTTGTCGCTTTTATTCTGGGTGGTTGCTTGGCAGATGACACTTTCACCGCACCCTCACCTCAGTAATGTAACACTGGCGATTGCTTGGGCTATACCGCTGTTACTACCATTACCGGGAATATTATCGGGCAAACCTTATACGCATGCTTGGGCGAATTTCGTCTTAATGCTCTACTTCCTACACGCGTTAACTATTATGTATGTAGACGGTGGAGAGCGCTTGTTAGCCGCTGTAGAACTGCTTTTGACGACTCTAGGCTTCGCAGGCAATATATTATTTACCCGTTTTAGAGCCAAAGAGTTAGGCATCAAGTTGAAGCGCCTTTCCGAAGTAGAAAAGAAAGAGAAAGCTAAATTCGAGCAATAATATTGATTCGATGCTCTAGATCTGACATGGCAACAGATAAACAAAAAGCCCTGCGAGATTTCTCTTGCAGGGCTTTTTTCGTGATTTCATATCAATCTGTCATGTCGGTAGACGATTACGAGCGAACCCATTCGTATACTAAGCTTGGCTTAGCGTGCACTGGCGCTGTGACTGGTAGCGCTTCCTCATCAGATTCACCTAGCGTCACCTCAGTTGTATTTGTTAGCTCAGCACCTGTAGATAACTCACTGCCTTTCATCACTTGAACGCTTGGGGTAGTTTCATTGCCCATCGCATCAGTAACAACAGCAGAGTCATCGCCTACAGACATAATGTTATCTTGCGCTTCAAATTCTGGGCTCACTTCAGGTTCGATATAAGACTCTTCAACCTTCGCGACTTGGCGAATGCTTTCAACTTCTTGTTCAAACTCTTGTTGGGTCGATAACAAATGAATTCGGAACGTCACTTCATTGTTTTGAATTTGTAGAATATCTAAGCTTGCCACCGAGTTTAGACGCTTCAGTGCATTCTCCAATTGGAAGAAGTCTTGCGCGTTATTCAGGCTGATAAACTGCGTTAAGATTGATTCCGAAGATTCACTCGCAACCGTTACTGCACTCTTACTCGCGTAGTAGTTACTGATTTGGTCAACAAGCTTCTTAGAAGTCGTCGCGCTGTTGCCCGATACCGAACCACTCACAGGCGATTTTGGCGCGCTCGTCAGTTGGTTTGGTTTTTGATCATACAAAGTCCAGCGTAATCCAGAAGACTGTGCCTTAATCACCAAAACAGCATCAACAGGGTAACGTTGACTCGCGTTGCTAATCGGTGTGACAAAGCTGCCCCACAAATCCGAGGTGGCCACTCCCGTAACATCATCAAAATCACCAACAGGAAACATCAAAGGCAAACCGCGCTCTTTTGCATTGGCTTGTAAGCCTGCAGCTAACAGTGAGTTGGAGTGTTCCCAGACAATGTTCTTGTCGTAGTTACTCTCTTCTACCAGCCAAACAAGAATATTTGAGCGAGTATCAGGCCAATACGGTAATTGCGCTTGAGTCAGTAGTGAACGAATTTGAGCACCGTTAAAACGCATACGCAATGTTGATTGGTCATTGCTTTCGCCAAAACTCATTTGAGACATGTACTGCGCACTCTTACGCATCGCCTTTTGAATCGTCTCATTCGACGCGACATCAGTTTGGCCAGTCGCACGTATCAATACCTGCTCCATGCCAGTATTTCTTGCCACTTGTTCTGGTTGTTTGTCTTCGGCGTTAATCGCAACTTCAGCACTAAAGATATCTACTTGAGTTAAGGCATAACTCGGAGAGGCTAATAGTCCCATCAACAACAATGCTATGTAGCGCATATTGATCCTAATATTCAAAGCTTGTGCCTTGATGATAAGCAACTATGGATTGAGGGGCAAGGTCGTTAGCACCCACTGTGTTTAATAACCACAAAATATCACCTGACCATGATAAATCGTTCACTTGTAAACTGAATTTTTCTTATTTTGATAGAGATAAACATAACTAATATAAATAAATTTGATCTATCTGACATAGCAACCGATTGCCAAGTGATAGAATCCCGCGAATTTTATTTTTCGCTTTTCATATAACGACCATTTTTAAGGACATAACATGAAAAATGCTCTGCAAGGTGCGCAAATGCTATTTGTCGCTTTTGGTGCACTTGTACTGGTGCCCCTACTGACAGGCCTTGATCCCAACGTAGCGCTCTTTGGTGCAGGTATCGGTACCCTTTTATTCCAACTTATTACACGCCGTTCAGTACCTATTTTCCTTGCGTCTTCTTTTGCATTCATCGCGCCTATCATGTTTGGTATTCAAACTTGGGGTGTAGGTGCAACCATGGGCGGCCTTATGGCAGCAGGTGTTGTGTATGTCTTAATGGGTGCCTTAATTAAGGTACGTGGTGTAGCCTTTATCCACAAACTGCTTCCACCCGTCGTAGTTGGCCCTGTAATCATGGTGATCGGCTTAGGTCTTGCGCCTGTTGCGGTAAACATGGCGCTAGGTAAAACAGGCGATGGTGCAGTTCAGCTTATCGATGCAGACGCAGCATTGTGGATTTCATCTATTTCATTGTTAGTAACGATTGTCATCAGTGTTTTCTCGAAAGGCTTTCTTAAACTGCTGCCGATCTTCGGCGGTATTGTTGCGGGTTATATTACGAGCTTAGTATACGGCGTCGTTGATTTTACCCCTGTCGCTCAGGCCGCTTGGTTAGCTCTACCTAACTTCACAGCGCCAGAGTTCAACATCAACGCTATCTTCTTTATGGTATTTGTAGCAATTGCACCTGCTGTTGAACACGTTGGCGACATGCTTGCTATTTCGAATGTAACCGGTAAAGACTACCTTAAGAAGCCAGGTTTACACCGCACAATAACTGGTGACGGCGTGGCAACGATTGCTGCTTCTATGTTGGGTGCTCCACCAAATACAACCTACAGTGAAGTAACGGGGGCTGTAATGCTGACCAAAGCATTCAATCCAGTGATCATGACTTGGGCTGCAGTAACAGCGATTGTTCTAGCATTAGTAGGTAAGCTAGGCGCTCTATTACAAACGATCCCAGTTCCTGTGATGGGCGGCATCATGATTCTACTGTTTGGTTCAATCGCAACGGTAGGCTTGAATACTCTAATTCAGAACAAAGTTGACCTACACAAATCACGCAACCTTGTGATTGTCGGCATTACTTTGGTCTTCGGTATTGGCGGCATGGCATTTGGCATCGGCGACTTTAGCCTGCAAGGCGTAAGCTTATGCGGTATCGTTGCTATTCTACTGAACCTAGTCCTTCCTGAAGAGCTAGGCGACAACACCGTAGTAGACAAGGCCCAAATCGACTAACTGCAAGTCAACAAACTGTAGAGACTTGTGAGGCTCAATTAAGAGCATCACAAGCTAGCAAGATCAAAAAAGGGAGAGCATCGAATGCTCTCCCTTTTTATTAATACGGCTAATTCAGCGAGTTAAGAAACGGTTTAGCGTAACTTAAGCTGAAACCGAATTACTTAGTACCGAAGATCTTATCACCAGCATCGCCAAGACCAGGAACAATGTAGCCCTTGTCGTTTAGCTTCTCATCGATTGCAGCAGTGTAAAGCTCAACATCTGGGTGCGCTTTTTCTAGTGCAGCGATACCTTCAGGGGCAGCAACAAGTACCAGTACTTTAAATACTTTACAGCCTTGCTCTTTTAGAAGGTCAAGAGTTGCAATCATAGAACCGCCAGTTGCTAACATTGGATCAACCACTAGAGCAATACGCTCATCAATGTTAGATGCTAGCTTGTTGAAGTATGGTACAGGCTCTAATGTTTCTTCGTCACGGTAGATACCCACGACACTGATTCGAGCACTTGGCATATGCTCTAAAACACCATCCATCATGCCTAGACCTGCACGTAGGATTGGCACTACTGTTACCTTTTTACCTTTAATTTGGTCAACTTCTACTGGGCCGTTCCAACCATCAATAGTTACACGTTCAGTTTCAAAGTCTGATGTCGCTTCGTATGTTAGAAGGCTACCCACTTCTGTCGCTAGCTCACGAAAACGCTTAGTACTAATGTCACCTTCACGCATCAGGCCAATTTTATGTTTTACTAGCGGGTGTTTCACTTCAACAACTTTCATTTCCAACTCCGGCAATATTTAAACAAACCTGTAGATTATACACGAACTGTGGGGTTATTTCAGAATCTTTATTCTAATAAAAAAAACCGCGCAAACGTTTGCTCTTCGTGATCAAGCCCTGTTAGAATAGCGCCGTTTTCACATCCAACTTAAGTTCGAGGACTATCCCGTGAGTGGTAATACTTCTTCTCTAAGCTACAAAGACGCTGGTGTTGATATCGATGCAGGTAATGCACTAGTAGACCGTATTAAAGGTGCTGTTAAACGCACTCGTCGCCCTGAAGTAATGGGCGGTATTGGTGGCTTTGGCGCCCTATGTGAACTTCCAACGAAATACAAAGAGCCGGTACTTGTTTCAGGTACTGATGGTGTTGGTACTAAACTTCGCCTTGCTTTGGATCTGAAAAAACACGACACCATTGGTATCGACCTAGTGGCAATGTGTGTGAACGACTTAATCGTTCAAGGTGGTGAGCCGCTATTCTTCCTAGACTACTACGCAACAGGTAAGCTAGATGTAGATACAGCAGCAGATGTTGTTTCTGGTATTGCTGAAGGCTGTGTTCAAGCAGGTTGTGCACTCATCGGCGGTGAAACTGCTGAAATGCCAGGTATGTACGAAGGCGACGACTACGATGTAGCCGGCTTCTGTGTTGGTGTTGTAGAAAAAGCTGACATCATCGACGGTACTAAAGTAGCTGCAGGCGACGCACTTATCGCTGTTGGCTCAAGTGGTCCACACTCAAATGGTTACTCTTTGATTCGTAAAGTTCTAGAAGTTTCTGGTGCTGATAAGAGTGAAGAGCTAGAAGGTCGCACTATCGGTGAACACCTACTAGAACCGACTAAGATTTACATCAAATCGGCACTTAAGATGATTGCAGAGCATGACATTCATGCTATCTCGCACATCACAGGTGGTGGTTTCTGGGAAAACATCCCACGCGTACTTCCTGAAGGTACTAAAGCAGTGATTGATGGCAAGAGCTGGGAATGGCCTGCTATCTTCAACTGGCTACAAGAGAAAGGTAACGTGGAGACATTTGAAATGTACCGCACTTTCAACTGTGGTGTAGGCCTAGTTGTTGCTCTACCTAAAGATCAAGCAGACGCTGCTGTTGAACTGCTGAAAGCCGAAGGCGAAAACGCTTGGGTTATCGGTGAGATCGCAAACGCTGAAGCTGGCGAAGAGCAAGTTGAAATCAAATAAGTGATACATTCGCTTATTTAGTTAATAGATGAGGACCTTATGGTCCTCATTTTGCTATTAAGCCCACAGAAAACCTTAGTTTATGTAGGTACATTGTAAACAGTTCAGTTAATCAATCGCATGACCCACTCTATGAAAAACAGCCATTCTATGAATAACAGTCACACTAAGAAAAACATCGTCGTTTTAGTCTCAGGAAGCGGAAGTAACTTGCAAGCAATTTTGGACGCCTGCGAGAGCAATATGATTGATGCTTCAGTTAAAGCTGTCTTCTCAAATAAAGCAGAAGCTTTTGGTTTAGAGCGAGCGAAAACCGCGGGTGTTGACGCACATTCTGTGAACCCAAAAAACTATGGTTCACGTGAAGAGTTCGATCATGAATTGATGATTCAGATCGATGCTTACCAACCCGATTTAATCGTACTTGCGGGATACATGCGTATCTTGAGTTCAGAATTTGTTCGTCACTATGCCGGTAAAATGGTCAACATCCACCCTTCCCTGTTACCTAAATACCCAGGCCTACACACCCACCAGCGTGCCATTGATGCACAAGATAAAGAGCACGGCACAAGCGTCCACTTTGTTACCGAAGAACTTGATGGTGGCCCTGTAATCTTGCAAGCCAAGGTGCCGGTATTTGAAGATGATGATGCTGACATGTTAGCAAGCCGAGTACTGACTCAAGAGCACTGTATTTACCCGATGGTTTGTAAATGGTTTGCTGAAGATCGTTTATCGATGGTAAACGGGAAGGCTGTCTTAGACGGTGAAACATTAGGTACACACGGTTACGCAGAAGAGTAATTCGTTAAAACTAAACCAAATAAAAAACAAAAAGGCCGCTTACTGATTCATTAGTTCAGTAAGCGGCCTTTCTTTTATACGTTTCAAATTAATACTATTCGGAATACTTAGCTCAATGGCTCAGTAGGCGCTTGGCTTGCCACCTTTTTAGGTGCGTAAGCGACATCTTCCAACGCTTTATGATTATTGCCGATCAGCTCACCAAAATGAAACAGCGCGTATTCACCCGGCTTCATTCTAAACCACTCTTCATTGTCTGTTAGAGGCTGAGTTGCAACGACGGTTACCACATCATTGGGCGTAGTTTCTTCTTGGAAGTTAATCTCAACATCTTCATCAATCAGGCTCGCGTTACCAAAAGGAGCGCGTCTTGTTATCCAGTATAAATGGTTCGTACAATAGTTCATCACGTACTCACCGTCACTGAGCAACATATTGAAAACACCTTTCTCTCGTAACTGGTCACAGCACTCAGCGACAAAGCGAAACATACCTTCCATATCTTGAGGAGGTTCAGGAAAACGGTCTTCAAGTTGTTTCAACAACCAGCAGAAAGAGAGTTCGCTGTCCGTCTCACCAACAGGTCTGAATCGACCACTAATCAGATCATCATAATCCGTTAGTTGACCATTGTGAGCAAAAGTCCAGTATCGTCCCCAAAGCTCACGAGTGAAAGGGTGAGTATTTTCTAGATTAACGCCACCGCGATTAGCTTGACGGATATGACTGACAACAGCTTGGCTCTTAATTGGGTAGTTTTGAACCAGCTCAGCGATCTTAGATTCACAACTAGGATTAGGGTCTTTAAATGTACGAAAACCCTTTCCCTCATAGAAAGTAATACCCCAGCCATCACGATGTGGACCAGTGTTGCCTCCACGCTGCATAAGACCAGTAAAGCTAAAACAAATATCAGTTGGCACATTCGCGCTCATACCGAGCAATTCACACATGGTTTAATCTACTCCCTATTTAAACCAATGGAGCCACAAACCTAGGCTCCAAATATCTGTAAAACTATTATTCCATTTCTTTTTCAACAAGCTGAATCACAATGTGGATGATCTTAATGTGAATCTCTTGGATGCGATCAGCGTAGCCAAAGTGCGGGACTCGGATTTCGATATCAGCACAACCTGCCATTTTACCGCCATCTTTACCGGTCAGCGCAATGGTTTTCATCCCTTTAGCTTGAGCAGCTTCAATCGCTTTTAGGATGTTGCCAGAGTTACCTGAAGTCGACAAACCAAACAACACATCGCCTTTACGACCCACGGCTTCTACATAACGAGAAAATACGTGGTCGTAGCCAAAGTCGTTACTCACGCAAGACAGGTGACTCGGATCTGAAATCGCAATACCAGCAAAACCTGGACGATTTTCACGGTATCGGCCTGTTAGCTCTTCCGCGAAATGCATTGCATCACAGTGTGAACCACCGTTACCACAAGAAAGCACTTTGCCTTCTTGCTTGAATGAATCTGCAATCATTTTTGCAGCAGCTTCAATTTGAGCAATGTTATGGTCATCACTCAAGAACTTGTTCAGAACGTCAGCAGCTTCGTTCAATTCACTTTTGATTAGGTCTTGGTACATTTGGCTTATCTCTTATGTTTTTTGACGCAACTTAAAGTGCGTGAAATGAGAATTGAGAGTTTTCCCCTCTTTATCACTGAGTTTACCCACAAACATGAAATAGTGTCGACACTTAAGCCCAAAGATTGCCACCTTTATTAGGGTCTGTTGACCTTTCGAGCTGATTTTTGCAGATCTTTGTGGGAAATTTATACAAGGCAGAGGCTTTGACGTGTAGCTAGCCTACATGAAAAGCCAATAACGCAGTAGAAATGAACCACAAAGGCTGCCCGAAGGGTTCGGCTAAAATCGTTTTATGCTTTGTTGAAGAATAATTGCTTAGAATGACTAGGCTACATACTCTTCGCCGCGCCTAAAACGATTTTATCTCGAACAAAATTGAACCACGAAGATCAACAGCCCCTAACCTCTCATTGCCGATCCGTCCAAATATTCACCACCAACCTCTCACAATTAGAACTTTAACTCTATTGAGATCACTTTTTATTCACTTTGGAGTTTTACAAATATTTAATATTTTGTTTACACTTGACTGGTTAGACCTCTTACCTAAACTTAATAACAATAAGTGATCTCTGAAAAGGAAATCGATCATGAACATATTGCTCTCCCTACTCGGCATGACAGCCATCTTAGGCGTCTGTCTTTACCATAGAGTTAGTCTGGTCCGTGCGTTAATTGTGTTAACCGGCGCAATGGTCGCATTAACCCTGTTTGGCAGCGTGGCAGTCACTGGTTGGCTTTGTTATCTATTGGCCATAGCGATCTTTGCTGTACCAGCAATTCGCCAGACCCTCATTAGTCAAAAAGCACTTTCTTTGTTTAAGAAGGTTCTACCAGCAATGTCTCAGACGGAAAAAGAGGCATTAGAAGCAGGCACTGTATGGTGGGAAGCAGAGCTGTTCAAAGGCAAGCCTGAGTGGAAGAAGCTTCAAAACATTGCGGATCCAAAACTTTCTGAGGCGGAACAAGCGTTTTTAGATGGCCCAGTAAATACAGTATGTGAGATGGTCAACGATTATCAAGTGACACATGAACTTGCCGATTTGCCACCAGAAGTTTGGCAGTACCTGAAAGACCATAAATTCTTCGCCATGATCATCAAGAAAAAATACGGCGGTTTAGAATTCTCAGCTTACGCTCAGTCTTTAGTTCTACAGAAACTAACGGGTGTTTCGAGCGTATTATCCTCAACCGTTGGCGTACCTAACTCACTAGGTCCTGGTGAGCTATTGCAGCACTACGGCACAGAAGATCAAAGAAACCATTACCTGCCACGCCTAGCTGAAGGTAAAGAGATCCCTTGTTTCGCACTGACCAGTCCAGAAGCCGGCTCAGATGCTGGCTCAATCCCAGATTACGGCGTGGTGTGTAAGGGTGAATGGCAAGGCGAAGAAGTATTGGGCATGCGCCTAACTTGGAACAAACGTTACATCACTCTAGCGCCTGTCGCGACCGTTTTAGGCTTAGCCTTTAAACTGAGAGACCCAGAAGGTCTGCTTGGTGACAAACAAGATCTTGGCATCACCTGTGCCCTTATCCCTACCGATTTAAAAGGCGTAGAGATTGGTAACCGTCACTTCCCGCTCAACGTACCTTTCCAAAATGGTCCGACTCAAGGTGATGACATCTTCGTGCCTATCGATTTCATCATCGGCGGCCAGAAAATGGCAGGACAAGGCTGGCGTATGTTGGTTGAATGTCTGTCGGTTGGTCGTGGTATCACACTGCCTTCAAACTCAACCGGTGGTATTAAATCTGCAGCATTAGCAACCGGTGCTTACGCTCGTATTCGTCGTCAATTCAAACAACCCATTGGTCGCATGGAAGGGGTTGAAGAGCCACTGGCACGTCTAGCTGGTAACGCCTATGTAATGGATGCAGCAAGTAACCTGACGGTTGCGGGTATCGATCTTGGTGAAAAGCCTTCGGTTATCTCAGCAATCGTGAAGTACCACTGTACTCACCGTGGCCAACGCAGCATCATCGATGCGATGGATATCGTCGGCGGTAAAGGCATTTGCTTAGGCCCATCGAACTTCCTCGCTCGTGGTTATCAAGGCTCACCAATTGCAATTACGGTTGAAGGCGCAAACATCCTGACTCGTTCAATGATCATCTATGGTCAAGGCGCGATTCGCTGCCACCCTTATGTTCTGAACGAAATGGAAGCGGCTTATTCGGAAAGCAGCGATGCACTTGATAAGTTTGATTCAGCATTAGCAGGACACGTTAGCTTTACCATGAGTAACCTAGTCCGCAGCTTGTGGTTTGGTTTAACCGACGGTCGTGGTTCAGATGCTCCAACACCATCCAATAAAACGGATAAGCAAACACAGCGTTACTACCAACAGCTGAACCGCTACAGTGCTAACCTAGCGCTACTGTCTGATATTTCAATGGCTGTATTAGGCGGTTCACTGAAACGCAGAGAGCGCCTGTCAGCAAGACTGGGGGATATCCTGAGTCAACTCTACCTAGGTTCAGCAACACTTAAGCGCTTTGAAAGCGAAGGTAGCCATGCTGAAGATCTCCCATTAGTCCATTGGGGTATGCAAGACAGCTTGCGTCAAACTGAAGTCGCGATTGATGAGTTCTTGGCGAACTTCCCTAACCCTGTGATTGGTCGACTACTTCGCGTTGTGTTAATGCCATTTGGTCGTATCCGTCGTGCACCAAACGACAAACTGGATAGCCAAGTCGCGCACATCCTACAAACACCAAGCGAAACACGCTCTCGTATCGGCCGTGGCCAATACTTGGAAGCAACGGAATACAACCCTGTAGGCAAGATTGAAAAAGCGCTAGAAGTGATTCTTCAAGCTGAACCTCTGTTTGATAAGGTTTGTAAAGAAACACATCAAAAACGTGCTTTCTTACGACTCGACCTTGTCGCTCAGTTGGGACTTGAGAAAGGTATCTTAACGCAAGAAGAAGCAAATCTTCTGATTAGCGCTGAGGAACATAGACTGTACACAATTAACGTTGATGACTTCTCACCAGAGGAGCTTGCAGCAAAGACTCAGTACCCAGACCAATCGATTGATAACGTCGCTTAAGGTCAGAGAAACAAACAAAAACGGGACTCCTATGAGTCCCGTTTTTTTATTCATCACTTCATTGTCACAAATTTTAAGGCTTGCTCTATCGAGGCTTGTTCTATCTAAGTTTAGTCTCTCGAGGTTTGTTGCCCCGACGTCTACTCACTCAAGACAACAATCTCAAGACAACTCTAGGGATGCAGACGAGTTACTTAGGCGCCTTGAGCTGCATCTCAGGTAGCGCTCTCTTCTTCGCTGTGATTTTACGTATTACAAACCAAATCAGTAAGCCCAATAAAATCGCAGCCACATTACCTACCGCTATAATCATTATGCTGCGCTGCCTGTCATCTTCTCTTTTTTGAAGAATCATTAATTTTTCAGCAATACGCTTCTGCTCAGCAAGTGCTTCTTCTTGAAGACGTCGAGATTCTGCTAGATCTATCTCTTGAACAACGCTGTACGACTGCTCGGTAATCGGGAAGATCAGTGGACGCTGGCTTGACGCATCGGTGGCATAAACCATCCCCGACCAAGTGTAAATTCCCAAATCATCATTATAAGGCAACGATAAAGATACTTTCATCGCATCAGCTTCTGCTTGCCCTTGCTTATACATCACATACCCATCAGGAGCTTTATACTCAATATGAGCTGCTAAAGAACTTGGTGCAATCATACCTGGCTCGCCAGAAGCCACTACAGTATGAGATAAACCTTCTTTGCGAGACTGAATGAAGGTGGTTGTGATTGGCGTTGGGTAGACCAATACTTCTTGCTCTTGTGCTCGCAGGAACACACCATTACCAGAAGTAATTCGAGCTCGATATTTACCAGGCTCAATGTCCATTGGTAACGACACGGTGAACACACCATCTCCAGCTTTTTCGTCAAGATCAACGCCATCATCGGCAAATTCCCCCATGACAACCGGAATTGGCCGCGCTTCTCTCACTAAGGACTCTTCGTTTTCGACGAACTTAGTGAATGTTACTTTAAGCTTCACACGGTCAAGAAAATCACGCAGTACAAGCGGCTTGCCATCGGATGTCAAACGAGCGGTAAACTTAATGTGTTCGGTTTGGTACAACTTGTCTGGAAATTCATTGGCGTCTAAAACCAGATGAGATAAAAGTTTGATATTATTTTTAGGTGAGACTTTACCTACAGCTTGCCAAGGACCCGGCATCGGATTGTCGATAGAGATAATATCCATTGACGATTCTTGGTACCAACGGACATTATCACCGTGACGCAAAGCATGATACTTCTTGCCATCAGGACGAACCAAGACGACGGGTTTAGAATTATCGGCTCGATAGATCACAAAAGTAACTTGCTCGATACTGGGATCAACTCGAAAGCGATTATCCAATAAACTCATTACAGATTCTGTTGCTGCGTGTAAGCCAAAGCTCAAGAGCAATAAACAACCGGTAGCCAATACCCTTAACATACTTTCTCCCTACTGACGCCAGAGGCAGCTTCCGCTTTTCTCGACGAGGTCTAAACGACTTTGATGCGCTTCTACTTCATCGGCCGTAGCTCGCAAAACCTTTAGGGATTTTCGACCACTTTCTGCTCTTCGTATGCTTTCGCCTTCGCCTTCTTGTTGGCCAGCGCTAAATTGCAGCGAAGTTTGCCCACCTGTCATCAATAAGTAGACGTCAGCTAGAATCTCCGCATCGAGCAATGCGCCGTGAAGAGTACGGTGTGAGTTATCAATACCATAACGGTCACATAAGATATCTAGATTGTTTCTTTTCCCTGGGAATATCTTCTTCGCCATCGCCAAGGTATCGGTAACTTTACAGTAGTCATCCGTTTTACCTATCGCAGGGTTAAGTTTCTCAAACTCATAATCCATAAAGCCCGTATCGAAGGGCGCGTTATGAGCCACCAGCTCCGCACCTTTAATAAAGTCGAGAAACTCTTTATGTATGTCTTGGTATTCTGGTTTATCAATCAAGAATTCATCGGTAATACCGTGAACGCCAATTGCCTCTTCTTGAATCGCACGATCGGGCTTGATATAGACGTGAAAGTGACGCCCAGTCAGCCTACGGTTGATGATCTCTACTGCACCAATTTCAACGATGCGATGTCCCATATAGTGGGGGCCACCCTCGGTATTCATACCGGTGGTTTCGGTATCGAGTACAACGATGCGTTTGTTTTCATTCGAACTGTTTTTTTCGTTCGTGCTTTGTTCTGGAGTGCTACTGGTATTCATAAGGATAACTGTGTCAGACTATGCCGATAATGTGCTTGAGGTAATAGTATCAAATCATGACGAAACAAGTTGAAATTTTCACTGATGGTTCTTGTTTAGGCAACCCAGGTCCTGGCGGCTACGGCATCGTACTTCGCTACAAAAAAGTAGAGAAGACGTTAGCCGAAGGTTTCACCTTAACCACCAATAACCGCATGGAAATGCTCGCCGCTGTTGTGGCTCTCCAAGCCCTCAAAGAGCCTTGCTCTGTCATTCTGACCACAGATAGCCAATACGTGCGTCAAGGTATCACCCAGTGGATTCACAACTGGAAAAAGCGCGATTGGAAAACAGCCGATAAAAAGCCTGTTAAAAACGCAGACCTGTGGCAAAGGCTAGATAAAGAGACGGCGCGCCATAGCGTTGATTGGCGCTGGGTTAAGGGGCACGCGGGGCACCGAGAAAATGAAATGTGTGATGATTTAGCACGAAGTGCAGCAGAAAACCCGACCCAAGAAGATACGGGCTATCAACCAAGCTGATCACCTTTGTAAATGAGATGTAGATTTCAGAAACAGATTTATAGTTTCTGAAACTGATAGATAGATGAAAAGCCGACTATGAGTCGGCTTTTTCAGTTTTTAACGGATACGAAGTTTTAGCGGAGTCCAAGGTGCGACGCGTATTGGTTCTAAAACTGGCTCCTACAGGAGAGAAGCGTCGCTTAAGGTGCCAATGTGGCTTGATAGGCTTAAGTGGATAAGTACGTTTACGGGCAACAATAAAGTATTGGCTACCAGCGAACGATGCGCAACTGCCTAAGCTGTTCTCCAACCACGTCCACATCGCTTGGTATTTACTCATCGGGAACAGCGCGTAGGTGTCACAATGAATCACTTCATAATTAAGTACGCCTAGCCAATCTTTAATTCGGTTTGGCGTATACATACGTCCACTCCATGGCAAGCTGTTCTTTCGCCAAGGCATCAAACTGGCAAGCCCAGTCACACTAAAAGGGTTAAAGCCGGTGATGATAATATAGCCATCGTCCATCATTACTCGGTCTACTTCTCTCAATAGCCGGTGTGGGTCGTTGCTATAATCTAACTGATGACTCAGCACCACAACATCAAAGCTTTTCTCTAAAAAGGGTAAATTATAACCATCTGCTATCACATTATGTAATGGGTTCTGGATATCTAGGTTTACTTGATGTTGAATGTTGCATGTGCAGCTAGAAATCTCACTGCTGAGGCCACCGAGTTTGAGCATATGGTAACCAAATAGTTTTGGGCACCACTCATCGAGTCGAGTTTGAATAGATTCTCTCAACCAGTCCCCATTGTGCAATTGTGCCCAAGTATAAGGACGCTCAAACTTCTTTCTGCTACGTGCTGGCTTCATCAATAATCTGTCTCACTTATTCTGTCTCACTAAAAGTGACTGGAGAACCAATAATGTTACATATCAAAAGCATACCTGCATTTAACGACAATTACATCTGGCTGATTCAAAATAGCGATCGCCGTTGTGCTGTCGTCGACCCTGGTGATGCAGCTCCAGTATTAGAGTACTTAGCACACCATGAGCTAACTTTAGATGCAATCTTGATTACGCACCACCACCACGATCACATTGGTGGCGTGCCAGAGTTGGTAAGACAATTCCCTAGCGTGGATGTCGTTGGCCCCAAAAATGAACCTATCCCGACCTTAACGCATCCCGTTGATGACGGTGACCAATTAGAGCTGTTTGGCGAAGTATTCCTCGTGCTAGGGCTCAGTGGGCACACCGCTGGGCACATTGGTTATGTGGGTGATGCCAAACTGTTTTGTGGCGATGTACTGTTTTCAGCCGGTTGTGGGCGAATCATGGAAGGCACACCACAGCAGATGTTTGATGCATTGAACAAGATCACAGCACTCCCACAAGAAACCGAGGTTTACTGTGCTCATGAATACACGGCAGCCAATATCGCTTTTGCACTGGCTGTTGAGCCTGACAACCAACATTTGCAACAATACCGCGACCAAGTGAATCGGCTTCGAGCTCAAAATAAGTCGACCATCCCCACAAATTTAAGACAAGAAAAGTTTGTTAACCCCTTCTTACGCTATACAGAACCAAGTGTAGTGAAATCAGTATCTAATCGTACCGAGCAGACCGATCCTCTATCGGTTTTTACCGCTTTACGTGCGTGGAAGAACGAATTTTAACAAATACAGGCTTGTCACTCATAGGGAGTGGCAAGTATTATCATCGGCCGTTTATTAAAAAGGCTGTAACATGCGAGTTAAGTACAGCTGGGCTTTGGTACTACTACTTTCTGGTTGCCAATTAACTCAGTCAGAGAATCCAGACCAAGCTTCCGAGCAAACCAACACCTCCCCTACTAAAGAAGTTTCTCAAGCGAACGTTTCATCGGGAGCGATCCAAGAACAACCAAAAGTTGAAACACCCGTCGTTACTCCACAAACACAGCAAGATGTTTGGAAACGTATTGCGATGCAACTTGAAATGGAAGTGCCGGACCAAAAGAAAGTCGACTACTACCGCACTTGGTACCTCAAGCACCCTGGTCATCTAAAAACTGTATCAAAACGCGCTGAACCTTTCCTTTACTTAATCACAACTAAGATTGAAGAAAGAGACTTGCCTTTAGAGCTGGCCCTGTTGCCCGTCGTTGAAAGCTCGTTTGATGCATTTGCTTATTCTCACGGTAGCGCTGCTGGACTATGGCAGTTCATTTCGGGTACTGGCAAAGCTTACGGACTAGAACAAAACTTCTGGTACGATGGCCGCCGTGACGTAGCCGCTTCAACCGACGCTGCATTGGATTTCTTAACCGACCTGAACAAACGTTTTGATGGGAACTGGCAACACGCAATCGCTGCCTACAACAGTGGCGGTGGTCGCGTGAACAGCGCAATCCGTAAGAACAAGAAGCTGGGTAAGCCAATCGACTTCTTCTCTCTAGACTTACCAAAAGAGACCAGCAGCTATGTACCTAAGCTACTTGCACTGGCCGACGTGATTGCCAACCAAGAAAAGTATGGCATCGATATCCCTGCGATCCCGAACAAGGCAGTACTGACTCTGGTTAACCCAGACGAACAACTTGATTTAGCCATTGCCGCAAGCTACGCCGACATTCCTGTCAAAGAGCTGCAAGGCTACAACCCGGCTTATAACCAGTGGGCAACGGCACCAGAGAAACACCAACAATTATTGCTTCCTCTAAGCTCTGTTGAGAAGTTCAACAAAGAAGTGGCAGCCAATAAAGGCAAAGGCATGAAGTTGGTGCGCTATAAAGTGCAATCTGGCGATAGCATCAGCGTACTGGCGAGTAAATACAACACCACCAGCAAAGTGATCCGCTCTGCAAACGGTTTGAGCAACAATAATATTCGTGTTGGTCAGCACCTATTTATTCCAACATCAACCAAAGACGATAAGACATACGCACTAAGCGCTTCAAATCGCCTAGCAAGCACACAGTCAAAGAGTCGTGGTCAATATAAGCTTAGCCATACCGTAAAAAGTGGTGATAGCCTATGGACGATTGCGCGCGCAAATAAGGTCTCTCACCAATCACTGGCTAAGTGGAATGGCATGGGACCACGTGACACACTTAGAATTGGTCAAGAACTGGTCATTTGGAAGAATAGTTCAGACGGTGCCATCATCCGTACTGTCTTTTATAACGTAAGATCAGGTGACACAGTCAGCGGTATTGCATCAAAGTTCAAAGTAAAAAGCGCAGATGTTGTAAAATGGAACGCTTTGCAGAACAAGAAATACCTACAGCCAGGACAAAAACTGAAGCTGTATGTTGATGTAACTAAGGTAAGTGTATGAACCCGTCAAGTAACCCACTCGTCATGCTGTTGGATATATTCCGTTCACCAACAGCTTGTTTCTTAGCGCTTTATCAAAGAAGTGCTTGGGGATGGCAACCCTACGTCGTATTAGTGCTCAGCCCATTCTTATTTTGGGGAGCCTATTTTTCGAATGTAGATTTTGCATGGTTAAGCGCTGAGTTGTCACAGCAACTGGCTCAAACAAACCCTGACCAATTGGCGTTACTTGACAGTAATACTCTACTCGCGAGTGAAATCATCAGTGATGTATTCGGCCGTACGTTAACCATCATTCTGTTGGCATTTTGGTTTAACCTAGCAACAAAGCCAAGCCAACACCAACATAGCTTTTGGCGATGGTTTGCAGCCGCATCGGTAGTGATATTCCCTGCCGTTCTAGGCGATGTAGCAAGCTACGCAAGCCTGATACTCAAGCACGGGCATGTGATGAGCTACGCGGCCGACTTGAACAGCTTAAACGGCTTAATCAAGTTGCCACTAACCAATGATTGGTCGCAATTTGCCAGCTCATTACCACTCTTGTTGCCTTGGTACATTGTATTGGGTTATGCAGCAGTATTAACTTGGACGGAGTTTGAGCGTGGTCAGGCTCTGGTCATCTCTGGTTTGCCATGGGTTGGCTATTACCTAATCTGGGCTCTCTACATTTTAATCTTTTAAGCTGAATAGATAAAAACAAGGCTAGCGAAAATTCACTAGCCTATTTATTCCCCTGCTTATTACCCAAAGTAACCACGGTGTGAATGGTGAATAGCTAAGATCCAATGACTAATAAGCTAATAGCTTATTACTATTTAACCTTAAAGGTCACTCGCATAGGGTTATGATCAGAGGCGTCCGTAATGGGCGCCTTTGCTTTGTCTACTTCTAACCCTCGATAGAACACATGATCGAGCACCAACCCTGTCATAAACTGTGTACGGTTATCTGGTTCAAAAGCAACTTCCGTCAAACCTACCTGTTCCAACGCATCTTTCAATACAGCAAAGCGAGCTTCACTCCAACTGTTAAAATCCCCAGCAAAAATAACAGGCCCACGATACTTTTGGAGATTGTCGGTTAAGCTCTTGAGCTGAGCCTCATAATCTTCCGTACCAAAGGTAAAGTTCACCGCATGGATATTAATCACAGCCAGTTCTTCGCCATTACTTAGCAGATAGCGAGACCAGAGTGCCGATTTGGGTAATTGAAGCCAAGGTTCTTCATGAGTATAAGCACAAGCTTCAATCGGTAGATGCGTCGCTAAGTTAAGTACACCAGCACTTTTCTCAAAGGCTTCAAATGCATTCACTCGAGTGCTTCCCCATTGACCACTCGTTACCCATTGGCGAAGCCCTTCTGTCATACTCGCTTCTTGCAGCAAAACTAAATCGCTACCGGCTGACAGCTTATTTAACTCACTTTGCCAATTATTTCGGTTTTGCTTATAGATATTCCACACGGTAATGTCTAGGCCATCAGACACATCAATCGCTTTCGGGGCTGAATTTTGGTAGCAGCTATAGATATCGTTGCTAGTATTTTGAGAAGAAGTGATCAAATTGGGTTTATTCGGGATCACGAAGATAATATGAAAGCTAACAACAGCAAGCGTTATCAATAACGTGATAACAATGATGGTTTTCTTAAACATACAGCACCCTACCAGAAATGAAAAAGGAGCGATAAACGCTCCTTTTAAGGTAATAGTTTTTTATACGGCGTCTTCGTCTTCTTCGCCAGTACGAATACGTACCACACGTTCAACTTCAGTAATGAAGATCTTACCGTCACCAATTTTACCTGTTTGAGCCGTTTCGATAATGGTATCAACACATTGGTCAGCCACTTCGTCGGTCACAACAATTTCCAATTTCACTTTAGGTAAAAAATCGACCATGTACTCTGCGCCACGGTATAGCTCAGTATGACCTTTTTGACGTCCAAAGCCTTTAACTTCAGATACTGTCATACCCGTAATACCCACTTCTGCAAGTGCTTCACGTACATCATCAAGTTTGAATGGCTTGATAATGGCTTCAATCTTTTTCATGTTCATCCCTTAAACTGTGCGAATAGCTCATTATCGGTTAGCTATAGTAAACATTCAATGAAAAAAGCCAGAGCATTAAAGCTCTGGCTCGAAATTTATCATCTTGTTTAATCAGCGCTTTAAGAAGGTTTTACTTAAGGCTTGAGTAGTAAGCAGCTAGATTAGCAATATCTTCATCACTCAGCATTGAGGCCTGAGCCTGCATGACAGCCGCCAAACCGCCGGTGCGCTGGCCGTTCTTATATGCCTTAATTGATGAAGCGATGTATTGCTCGTTTTGGCCTTTAAGGTTTGGATATCCTGGGATCATTGCGATACCGTCTGCGCCATGACAAGCCGCACAGATTGCCGATTTAGCTTGACCCGCAGCAACATCACCCGCCAGAGCGTTACCACTCAATAGTCCAAATCCAAGAACTAATCCTAGTGTAATTTTCTTCATTGCATATTCCATTAATTATTTTTATTAAAGTGACGGTGAATTGTGACACAAACTTTTTCTACTTGCTCCAAAGCGCTTCACAATCTTGACCTTCGTAGTTTTTATCTACGAATAAGCCTAAAACAGCGATCACTCGATCGCCATCCATTAATATCGGCGTTCGACGTCTTAACCAGCTGGGTACTTGGTATTCCTGAAAAAGCTTCTTGAGTTTTCTACTGTGGCCGCGTCCAACTGGGTGAGCCGACACTCCTTCAGGGTTAAAGATCACTCGCAAGGCTCCGTTGGCTTTAGTAAGGGAAAAACGTTGTACGTCTCGGTTATGAGATGCACTACCACTCGACACCGCTTTCAAATGGATCTCACCTAAACCATCAGGCAATAATAAATTCTCATCAATCAAGATTTCACTTTCCCAGTTCGACAAATCTTTGGTGTCTTGTACCAAATAGAGCTGATTGTTAAAGCGCCTAATCTCAACATCATTCAACACCAGCTTAGGATTGGCATCTGCCTGAGCACAAGCCACTTCATCCCAAATAAGTTTTAGCTGCTTTTGGCTTGGCATCGGTTGCTTACAGTGGCTAAGCCACATTCTTATCAGTCGTGCTCGTAACAAGTCTGAATGTTGGAATAACGCCTCAATGCTTAAACTCTGGCTATCTCCCAAAGCTTGCTGGAAGTGTGATTCAAGCAACTCATCGAGCAGTAACTCTTGCTCTGCGCAAAGCTGAGCACTGCGGCTTACCGACTCGCGAAAACTAGGCCAACGCTCAGTCAGCGTTGGCGTTACTTGATGGCGAATAAAGTTACGGTCAAAACGCAGATCCTGATTACTCTCATCTTCGACCCAAGTTAACCCCATGTCGTGAGCCGATGCTTCGATGTCTGATCGAGTCACAGACAGCAAAGGCCTCACAATAAACGCTTCGCCAAACGACATCACTTTCGCCATTGAAGAGAGTCCTTTCGGACCACTGCCACGTTTTAACGCCAACAAGAAGGTTTCAAGTTGATCGTCAATGTGTTGACCCGTAACAAGCACATCGCCCTGTCTGATGTGCTGCTGAAAAGCTTGGTATCGAGCATCTCGAGCAAGCTTTTCAACGCTCCCACCACAGTTGATATCCAACGAGACCCTTTCTACTGCTAACGAAACCGACAAAGCATCACACCATGTTTGGCATTGCTCAGCCCAAAGATCAGCATTCTTACTGAGACCGTGATGAACGTGCACCGCACAGCACTCAATGTGATGGGACTTAGCGTATTGCGCAGCCAATTCCAATAACACTCGCGAATCGACACCACCACTGAAAGCAACGACTAACCGACGAGGTTTGAGATCGCTTTGTTGAAATGCAGAGGTAAAAGTTTCGATTAAGTGAGTCATGGGGTTAGTGAGCCGTGTGTACTAATGAGAAAGGAGAATGTTTTAATAATAAAAAAGGGTTGGCACTGAGTCCAACCCTTTCATCAACTTGTTACGGAAAGCAGGTCTTATACCTTGCTAAGGTCGCTTATCAGCAGTAACCGTAGCTCATTAGACGCTGGTAACGACGCTCTAGAAGTGCTTCGTTATCAAATTGCTCTAGCTCTTCTAACTGCTTAACTAACATGTCTTTCATGTTCTGAGCTGTCTGTATTGGATCGCGGTGCGCGCCACCTAGAGGCTCAGGGATGATTTCATCGATAAGTTCAAGCTCTTTAAGGCGAGGAGCTACTAGGCCCATCGCTTCAGCAGCTTGTGGCGCTTTATCTGAATCACGCCATAAGATTGAAGCACAACCTTCTGGAGAGATTACTGAGTACGTAGAGTACTGAAGCATGTTCACGTAATCACCAACACCAATCGCTAGTGCACCACCAGAACCGCCTTCACCTACAACGTTACAGATAACCGGAACTGAAAGGCCGGCCATCACTTTTAGGTTCTTAGCGATAGCTTCAGATTGACCACGCTCTTCTGCACCAACACCTGGGTATGCACCCGCTGTGTCGATGAAAGTAATGATTGGCATGTTGAAACGCTCAGCCGTTTCCATTAGGCGAAGTGCCTTACGGTAACCTTCTGGCTTTGGCATACCAAAGTTACGGATCACTTTCTCTTTAGTCTCACGACCTTTCTGGTGACCAATAACCATAACAGGACGACCATTTAGACGAGCCATACCACCCACAATTGCTTTGTCGTCAGCGTAAGCGCGATCGCCCGCCATCTCTTCAAACTCTGTAAAGGCATGCTCCAGGTAATCTTTGGTGTAAGGACGTTGAGGGTGACGAGCAAGTTGAGCTACCTGCCATGCACCCAAGTCACTAAAGATTTTCTGTTTAAGCTCTAAGCTTTTTTTCTCTAGTTGTTCAATTTCTTTGTCTAGATCTACCGCTGTGTCACCACCGTGACGCGAAACGTCACGTAGCGCTTCGATTTTTGCTTCAAGTTCAGCGATAGGCTTTTCAAATTCTAGAAAGTTCAGGCTCATCTATGAATCCTTGTTGATTCAGCTCCGCAGTTACGGAGCTAAATTTTAGTTAAATTCGAGTTCTACTTGGCTATTTCCAAGCAGCTGTTTTAATTCGTCTAGTAATGTATCACTTGGCGTCACACGCCATTCTGTGCCCAATGTTAACCGCGCTCTAGCGTCGGCACGTTGGTAGTATACATTGACTGGGACCGTTCCGGCTCTATAAGGTTCTAAGATTTGACCAAAGCGTTCAAAAAATTGACCGTTAATTTGGGATTGCTCGATAGATATCGACACCCCACGAGCATATTTCTCACGGGCGCTTCCTAAGTCCATGACCTCGCGCGCGGACATTTTAAGCCCACCATTGAAATCATCAAAGCTGACCTGTCCAGAAACAACCACAATTTTGTCTTTTTCGAGCAATTCTGCGTAGCGATCGAGCGCATCAGAGAACAACATCACTTCCATCCGACCCGATCGGTCATCAAGAGTCATCAAACCGATTCGAGTACCGCGCTTCGTGGTCATGACCCTAGCCGCAATGACCAAACCTGCAATCGTCAAGGATTGGTCACGACGAGTCGGCGTCGCATCTTTCAAGCGACAGCTGGTGTATTTCGCAAGTTCTTTAATGTAAGCATTCACCGGGTGACCCGTTAAATACAAACCAAGCGTTTCGCGTTCACCTTCTAGCCAAACCTTTTCAGGCCATTTAGGCACTTGAGTATACTTGTGTTCAACCTCTTCCGGAGCGTCGGTCAACACACCAAACATATCAGATTGACCGAACGACTCAGCATGGTGATGTTGGCTTGCTGCCTTAACCGCATCTTTCAAAGATGCCATCATCGCCGCTCGGTGAGGACCTAATCTATCTAAGGCTCCGGATAGAATCAACTTTTCGATAACACGTTTGTTGACCTTCTTCAGATCAAGACGTGCACAGAAGTCGAATAAGTCTTTAAAGTAACCACCTTTGTTACGCGCTTCGATGATGGCTTCAATTGGGCCTTCACCAACCCCTTTAATTGCACCGATGCCATAAACAATTGCGCCATCTTCATCCACATTAAAGCGGTAGAGGCCCGAGTTGATGTCAGGTGGAAGGAGCTTGAGCTTCATACGGAAACACTCATCGACAAGGCCAATAACCTTCTCGGTGTTATCCATATCCGCGGTCATTACTGCCGCCATGAATTCCGCAGGGTAGTGTGTTTTCAACCACAGTGTTTGATAAGAAACCAGTGCGTATGCAGCCGAGTGAGATTTGTTAAAGCCGTAGCCCGCAAACTTCTCTACCAAGTCAAAGATCTTCATGGACAGTTCGCCATCAACACCATTGGCTTCAGCACCTTCTTTAAAGGTACCGCGCTGCTTTGCCATCTCTTCAGGCTTTTTCTTACCCATCGCACGACGTAGCATATCGGCTCCACCAAGCGTATAACCCGCAAGGATCTGAGCGATTTGCATTACCTGTTCTTGATACAAGATAATGCCGTAAGTCGGTTCTAGTGTTTCTTTAAGCGATTCGTGTTGCCACGTTTCATCAGGGTAAGATACCGCCTCTCGTCCGTGTTTACGGTCGATAAAGTTATCTACCATGCCTGATTGCAGAGGGCCCGGACGGAACAAGGCCACCAATGCGATGATATCTTCAAAACAGTCGGGTTGCAGACGCTTGATCAGGTCTTTCATACCACGAGATTCCAGTTGGAATACCGCCGTCGTTTCTGAATTCTGTAATAGGTTAAATGACGCTTGATCATCCAAAGGAATCGACTCGATACGAACCGGATCTTTCCCCTCTTTCGCTAAGCGAGGGTTTACTAGGCCTAGTGCCCAGTCAATGATCGTCAGTGTACGCAGCCCCAAGAAGTCAAACTTAACCAAGCCAGCAGTTTCTACGTCATTCTTATCGAATTGCGTTACTGGGAAGTTACCTTCCGCATCGGCATAGATAGGTGCAAAATCAGTAATCGTGGTCGGTGAGATTACAACACCACCTGCGTGTTTACCTGCGTTTCGCGTACAACCTTCTAGAATTCGACATTTATCAATCAGCTCACGAACTTCTTCATCGCCGTCGTAGAGTTCAGGCAATGCAGGCTCAGCGAGGAATGCTTTCTCTAGCGTCATACCCGGATCAGGCGGAACTAGCTTAGAAATACGGTCAACGAAGCCAAATGGGTGGCCTAATACACGGCCAACGTCGCGGATTACCGCTTTTGCCGCCATAGTACCGAAGGTGATGATCTGAGAAACGGCATCACGGCCGTACATTTCAGCTACGTGGTCAATAACTTGGTCACGTTTATCCATACAGAAATCGATATCGAAATCGGGCATCGATACACGTTCTGGGTTCAAGAAACGTTCGAACAGCAAGTCATATTCAAGTGGATCAAGATCGGTGATATCAAGCGCGTAAGCCACCAAAGAACCGGCACCAGAACCACGACCTGGGCCTACTGGTACATCGTTATCTTTTGACCACTGGATGAACTCCATTACGATCAAGAAGTAACCTGGGAAACCCATGTTATTAACTACTTCTAGCTCGATTTTAAGTCGCTCATCGTATTCAGGCCTGCGTTCAGCTCTGACTTTTTCATCAGGAAACAAGAATGCTAAACGTCGCTCAAGACCTTCTTCTGATTTTTTGATCAAGAAGTCTTCAATCGCTAAGCCTTCCGTTGGGAAGTTAGGTAAGAAGTACTCCCCTAAACGCACAGTCACGTTACAACGCTTGGCGATCTCAACGCTGTTCTCTAATGCTTCAGGGATATCTGAGAACAACTCACACATCTCTTCTTCGCTACGGAGGTACTGTTGTGGACTGTAGTTTTTCGGTCGACGTGGATCAACCATGGTAAAGCCGTCGTGAATCGCCACACGGATTTCATGAGCGTCAAACAAGTCTTCGGAAATGAAGACCACTTCATTAGTCGCGACAACAGGCAGGTCTTCTTGCTCGGCTAATTCCAGCGCAAAGTGCAGATAAGACTCTTCGTCCGTACGTCCAGTTCGAATGAGCTCCAGATAAAAACGGTCTGCGAAATGTGTTTTGTAAAACTCAACGCTGCTTGCAACCAACTCTCTATTGCCTTTCAGCAACGCTTTACCAATCTCACCTTCTTTTGCACCCGATAAAAGAATCAGGCCTTCCGCATGTTCAATCAGCCACTCTTTATCAATAACAGGCTGATGCTGCACATGGCCACGAAGGTAAGCTTTTGATATTAATAACGTTAGGTTGTTGTAGCCTTTATTACTCGTTGCAATAACGGTGAGTTTTGTCAATTCATCGCCAAAATCAGGAGACTGCATCAAGAAGTCAGAACCAATAATTGGTTTAACCCCACACCCATGAGCAGTACCGTAGAATTTCACCAAACCGCACAGGTTGGTAAAGTCGGTCAATGCTAGAGCAGGCATACCCATTTCAGCGACTTTTTTAACTAATGGTGGCACCTTGGATAGGCCATCCACCATCGAAAAGTCACTGTGTACGCGTAGGTGAACAAATTTTGGATCTGACATTATTTTTCCTGAGTTCTAGGTTTGAGCCTAGGATTACAACTGTGTGTATTCTATTTTTTTCTAGCGCCACTAAGCAACTTTATTCGATGCTAAGCTCTAGTTTACGTAAAGCTCTAATCTATATAGAGCTTATTCAATTCGCTCTAATCTATGCCAAGAATACGTTTTACTGGCTTAAAGCTTTTACGGTAATGCTCGGTTACGCCATGTTTTTCAATCGCTTCAAAATGCGCTTTTGTCGGGTAACCTTTATGTTTAGCAAAACCAAACTCTGGATGAAGCTTATCAAGTTCTTCCATCTCTTGGTCACGAACCACTTTAGCGATGATAGACGCTGCGCTGATTTCAGCCACCCGTAAATCCCCTTTCACAATAGCCAGACCGGCCATCGGTAGCTCAGGGACTCGGTTTCCATCTATTAGCGCCATATCAGGTTGAACACTCAGCCCGGCAATAGCACGCTGCATAGCTACCATAGTCGCTTGTAAGATATTCAACTCATCAATTTCTTGTGGGGAACAACGACCCACAGACCATGCCAAGGCTTTCTCTTTAATTTCAGGAAGCAGAGCAAGGCGCTTTTTCTCAGACAGTTTTTTTGAATCGTTCAAGCCTTCGATTGGGTTATTCGGATCGAGGATAACCGCGGCGGTAACTACATCACCAACTAACGGCCCACGCCCCACTTCATCAACACCAGCGAATAACTGGTAGCCTTGAGGATACTCAAAAGGAGGAAATTCTTTTTTCTCTTTTACTGCCATGACAATTCTCTTTGTAACTTTTAAGCAAATGCTTTTGAAAGAAGCACTTTATGATTCAACAAACTCTCGACCGATCAATTTCAGAACTGCGTTAGCCGCCTGTTTGTCAGCATCTTTACGAATCCAGTGATGCATTTCAGTAAAGCGTTCAATAAGTGGCGCGTTGTCGGTTGAAAGCATCTTATCGACCGATGGGAAAAGGTAATCTGGGTGACACTCTTCAAGAATGTGTTCTTTTACGATTTCTTCACCCGCTAGGATATTCGGTAACGAGACAAATTCTGTGATCGACAATTTCTTAACGATATAGCCAGTGAGCTTGTTGACCTTGTAGCCAACGACCATCGGTCGTTTCAGCAACATACACTCAAGAGCAACAGTACCAGAAGCTAACAAAACAGAATCAGCAGCAGTAATCACATTGGTAGCCGTATCTTCTACTAAGGTAAATTCAAGTTCAGGTGCCGTCGATTGCCAGATCTCTGTAAACTGTTTCTTGCGCTGTTCATTAACCAATGCAACAACAAAATTGATATCAGGGTACTTTTGCTTAATGCGCTGACAAGTTTCGATAAATGGTTGAGCAATCAAACTCATTTCACCACCACGGCTACCTGGCAATACCGCTAACCACGGCTTATCTTGATCTAAACCTAAAAGATCGCGAGCCTCTTTCTTATTCGGCTCCAGTGGAATGGTATCAGCCAACGTGTGGCCAACGAATTCACAAGCAACGTTATATTTATCATAAAACGCTTTTTCGAATGGTAAGAAAGCCAGTACCAAATCGGTTGCTTTGTCGATTTTAAAGATACGCTTTGGACGCCATGCCCAGACTGAAGGGCTGACATAATGAACAGTCTTAATGCCCGCGTTCTTAAGATCTAATTCAAGTCTTAGATTAAAGTCTGGCGCATCGATACCGACGAAGACATCTGGCGGGTTTTGAGTAAAATACTTAACTAGCTCCGCTTTCACTTTTAGCAAGCGAGGTAAACGACCAAGCACTTCTACAAGCCCCATCACGGCAAGCTCTTCCATTTCGAAAAGAGACTCACAACCAAGCGCCTTCATTTTTGGTCCGCCAATACCCACGAATTCAGCATTCGGATATTGTGATTTGATCGCTTTAATAAAGCCTTCGCCAAGCGTGTCACCAGAGAGTTCTCCGACAACGATACCTACACGCAGAGGTTCATTCGAAACAAAGTCCAAGCTATTGGTTGCTGCTTCTTGCTGTGCCATAGTTTTCTAATTCCCTTCTTGCCTAAAACAAAAAAGATCGCCTAACGAGTAGCGATCTTTTTGTTATACCAATCTAACGAGGTAACTATTGTCATACTCATGTTGATTGGTACATAACCACATCAAGTATTAACGAATAATACCGCGCTCAGAGCTCTCTAGCATTTCTAACATAGGAGTTACCGAAGCAAACTCTTTCGCCATTTCAACTAAAGCGGCTTTCGCTTCTTCAAGTGTTTTGCCTGAACGGTATAACTCTTTGTACGCTTTCTGTAATGCTCGAATTTCTGGTTTCTCAAATCCGTTACGCTTCAAGCCCACTAGGTTGAGGCCGAATGGAGCGGCATGATTACCCTGTGCAAGCACGTACGGCAGTACATCTTGAACAACCGCAGAACAGCCACCAATGTAAGCGTAAGCACCAATAGAACAAAATGGGTGAATAGCAGAAAGCGCCATAACACCCGCATAATCGCCAACGGTTACGTGGCCACCAAGAATAGCATTGTTACCAATGTGAGTATGGTTACCAACAATAACATCATGCGCTACGTGAGCATTTACACAAAGTAAGTTGTCGTCACCAATCACAGTGGTAGCTTTGTCTTGAGTTGTACCACGGTGGATCTGAACTGCTTCACGAATCACATTACGGTCACCGATCACAACAGTCGTGTCTTCACCACCGTATTTCTTATCTTGGTTTTCTTCTCCAATCACAGCGTGTGGGAAGATTCGGTTTTGCTTACCAATTGTCGTGTGACCTTTGATCACAACATGCGACATCACTTCAGTGTCGTCACCAATTGTCACGTTACCAGCAATGTAAGTGAAAGGACCAACCGTCACGTTAGCACCGATAGTTACATCACCTTCGATTACTGCTGCCGGGTGAATTTTCGCTGTTTCATGAATCATATTAAAACTCTCTACGAGCACATTTAAGTTCAGCTGAACATACAACTACGCCGTCAACTTTCGCTACACCGTTGAACGATGCAATGCCACGACGTTCTTTTAAGAACTCAACTTCGATAACCAATTGGTCACCTGGCACTACTGGCTTGCGGAACTTCGCTTTATCTACGCTAGCAAAGTAGTAAAGCTCATTACCAGAAGGAGCACCAAAAGATTTAAATGCTAGAAGACCTGTTGCTTGCGCCATTGCTTCTAAGATCAACACACCTGGGAATACAGGAAGTTGTGGGAAGTGGCCTGTGAACTGAGGTTCGTTAACAGAAACATTCTTAATCGCAGTCAGTGTTTTTTCTTTTTCAAAGCTAGTCACACGATCAACCATTAAGAATGGGTAGCGATGAGGTAATAGTTCCTGAATTTCAGTAATGTTCATCGTTGTCTGTTCAGTAGTCAAAGTCGTATTCCTATGTATATTCTTTATTTAATGAGAAGGATTATAAACGAAAAAGACTCGCTGTACGCGAGCCTTTTATTAGAAATGCTGGAATTATGATTCCGCGCTGTTCTCGATAAGTTTTTCAACGGTTTTCAAACGCTTGTTCATTTCATCAATACGATGAACTCGCGTTGCTGTTTTACGCCAATCTTTATTTGGCTGCAAAGGAATACCTGAAGAGTACATGCCTTTTTCGGTGATACTGCGCATTACCATCCCCATACCGGTGATTGTAACGCCGTCAACGATTTCTATATGACCATTAATCACACAACCGCCACCAATAATACAGTACTTACCTATCGTTGTGCTGCCGGCAATGATAGTACCACCTGCAATAGCAGAACCATATCCGATGTGAACATTATGAGCTATCTGAAGTTGGTTATCTAAGATAACGTTATCTTCAATAATAGTGTCATCTAATGCACCACGGTCAACGGTAGTACACGCGCCGATTTCTACGCGGTTACCAACACGAACTGAACCGACTTGCGGGATCTTAACCCACTCGCCTTTCTCATTCGCATAACCAAAACCATCGGATCCAATCACTGTACTAGATTGAATCAAACATGCTTCGCCGATCACCACTTCATGGTAAACACTTACGTTAGCCCAAAGCTTAGTACCTGCGCCAATTTTTGCATTTTGACCAATAAAGCAACCAGCACCGATAACGACGTCATCACCAAGCACTACGCCAGTTTCAATCACAGCATTGGCACCAATAGACACATTTTGTCCAATGGTCGCGTCGCCTGAAATTGAAGCAGAATCAGCAATACCCGCAGCTGGCGCTGGCGTGGTATCAAGCGCTTGAGCAACCTTAGCAAAAGCAACATAAGGGTCGTTGACCACAATAACGTTGGTCTTACACAGTTCACGCTCGCTCTCTTTAACCATAATAGCGGATGCTTTACAGTCACCAAGGTGCTTGCTGTACTTCACGTTCGAAAGGAACGTAATATTTCCTTCTTGCGCTTTATCCATAGGAGCGACTGCTGAAACGGTAACTGCACCGTCTCCGTGTAGCTCTCCACCGGTAATCGTTGCCAATTCGGCTAAGGTCAGATTCTTCATAAAACTTATTTCAGTGATTTAATTACTTTTTCAGAGATGTTGTATTCTGGCTTACCGTACTGCAGAGCTTGAATATCAACGATCATGTCGTAGCCTTCTTTCTCTGCAACTTTAGTTACAGCATCTTGAATTACTTTGAATAGCTTCTGCTTCTCTTGTGCTTCACGACGTTGGCTTGCTTTTTCTAGTGCTTGAGCTTTGATTTTGTATTTGCTGTCTAGTTGGCCGACTTCAATACGAAGTTTCTCTACTTCATCAGGCCCTAATAGCTCACCATCACGCTTAAGCTTTTCAATCTTAGTCTTAGCTTCAGCTTGGATACTTTGAAGCTCAGCAGCTTTATCTTTGAACTCTTCCTGCATTTTTTGAAGAACAACTTCACGCTGAGGTAGAGCCTGGAATACTTGTGCAGTATTTACATAGCCCACTTTTTGCGCAGCTTCAGCCGCTGTTGCAAAGAAAGAAGAGCTAAGAACTACAAGGCCTAAACCTGCTGCTTTAATCATATTTTTCAAAATATTGTCCTTTAAAGATTAGAAAGTTCTACCAATGGTGAATGTGAAGAATTCTTCGTCATCGCCTTCGTAGATTTTGATTGGTTTCGCTAGAGAGAAAACCAATGGTCCCATCGGTGACATCCACTGAAGAGCGGCACCATAAGATGAACGGTAATTTGTTGGGTCAGAGTAATCGTAGTAGTACTGTTGACCGCTATTCGGTGCGCCACGGTCTACGAATTCGGTATCCCATACACTTGCCATATCGAAGAACACGCTAGTTCGAATCTGACTGCGCGCTTCATCAGAAGCAAACGGTGTTGGTACGATTAACTCTACGCTAGCCAAAGCAACCGCATTACCACCAACCGAATCATCGGTCGCAGAATTGTACGTCGGGTTGTTGCCCGTGCTATTTCCGTAAACAGCTTTTGGACCAGCTGAGTTAGAACCAAAACCACGTAGTGTTGTAAAACCACCCGCGTAGTAGTTTTCGTAGAATGGGAACAAGTTATCATTACCATCCGTTTGGCCATAACCGTTACCATAGCCTAATCGACCACGCATCAATAGTGTAAACTCATGCTTTTTAGTCAACGGAATGTAATGTTTTACATCGTATTGCGCTTTGAAGTATTTAGCATCCGAACCGGGTACTGTCATTTTCGCGAAAGCACGTTGGTGGTTACCTTCAGTAGGGAAGAAGCCACGGTTAAGGTTGTTGCGCGTCCAAGAGATATTGATATCGAAGTCATCGGTTAAGATATGCTCATCACCGTATTGGTCAATACTTCTCGCAAACTGTTCAACTTGAATATAGGTAGGAACGTTACCGATCTTGTTGTGCGTATAACCAAAACCAAACTCGAGACGGTTCAGCTCATCCATAGGGAAACCCCATGTTAAGCTCGTACCATAACTTTGGTTGGTATAATCGACAATACCCGCTTCAGAGGCTTCAAATTCGTTGTAGAAGATTTTGCCGCCCATACTCACGCCATCAAGGTTCCAGTATGGGTCGCGGTAGTCTAAGCTCACATTCTTTTGGTAATCGTTCATCATGGCGCTTACGCCAACACGGTTACCAGAACCTGCAAAGTTATCTTGCTGTAAACCAACCTGGAAGCTGACACCCGATTCAGTACCGTAGCCAACACCGAAGTTGACGCTACCCGAGTTAGCTTCCTTAACGTTGTAAACCAGATCCACTTGGTCTTCACTGCCAGGAACACGTACCGTTTGCACATCGACCGTTTCAAAAAAGCCTAAACGGTTAAGACGGCTCTTACCTGTATCAATCGACTTGGAGTTCAGCCAGCTGCCTTCCATTTGACGCATTTCACGACGCAGTACTTCATCTTTCGTTGAGTTGTTACCCGTGAATCGAATATCACGAACGTAGATACGACTGCCCGCTTCTACATTGATAACCAACGACACTTCTTTGGTCTCATCGTCAAATTCAGGAATCGTACGAACTTGTGGGTACGCATAGCCAGATTCGCCTAGAATTCGTTTCACGCTCTCTTCTAAAGACGTTACAGAAGAGCCGTTATATGTATCGCCATCTTCGAATGGCACTAACGCTTCGAAGTCAGCCTCGCGGCCGATAAGCTCACCACGGAAAGAGACATCTTTAACGGTGTAGGCTTCACCTTCGTCTAGGCCTAGCGTGATGTAAACACCTTTCTTATCAGGAGAGATCGCAACCTGAGTCGAATCTACCTTAAACTTAAGGTAACCACGGTCAAGGTAGTAAGATTTCAACGCTTCGATGTCACCGGCTAGTACTTGCTTCTGGTATTTTTCATCCGCGAGGAAATTCCACCATGCAACATCAACGTTCAAGTTGAAACGACTAAGTAGATCAGCGTCAGAGAAAACTTCGTTACCGATAAAGTTAATTTGCTGAATCTTAGCGGACACGCCCTCAGTAAACACAAACTTAAGGTCAGAACGGTTACGAGGCAGAGGCGTCACTACGGCTTTTACTGTCGCGTTGTATTTACCAACACTGTAGTAAAAATCTTCAAGGCCCTTCTCAATGTTACTCAGTGTAGTACGATCAAGGGCTTCACCTTCACGAACACCAGATGCATCTAGGTTCTGCTGAAGTTGTTCTTCTTTGATCGCCTTGTTACCTGAGAATGAGATGCTTGCGATGGTCGGTCGTTCTTTGACTTGAACAACTAAAACATCATCATCGCGAAGGACTTTAACGTCCTCAAAGTTGCCTGAAGCATACAGTGCACGAATGATCTCAGATACATCGCCGTCATCCACTTCATCGCCAATACGTACTGGCATTTTCAGTAGAGCTGCACCAAGTGCAACACGCTGTAAACCTTCGATCTTGATATCTTGAACTACAAAGTTTTGTGCTCCGTTCGCAGCCACACTAGTGGCCAATAGACTTGCGAACAGAATTTGCTTAATCGCCATACTTATTCTAATTATTCCTTGCTACTACCAATGCCTGTGAGAAACCATTCACAGACGAGTAAAATCATTAAATATTGCCAGAGCCATCAAAGAGAAGAGGATTGCGCCTCCCACTCTGTATCCCATTTCTTGAACTTTTTCAGGTACAGGTTTACGAGTAACGGCCTCAATAGCGAAAAAGAGCAAATGTCCGCCATCAAGCATAGGCAGCGGAACCAAATTAATAATACCCAAGTTAACACTAATCAGAGCTAAAAAACCTAAGAAGTAAACTAAACCGTAATCGGCGGTTGCCCCTGCGCCTTTAGCAATTGAAATTGGGCCACTCAAGTTATTTAAGCCAACATCACCAACGATGAGCTTCTTAAGCATTGTTAGCGTCAAACCTATGATTTGACCTGTTTTATCAAATGCTTTTCCTACAGACTCAATTACACCAAATTGTAACTCAAAGCGATAATCTTCTGGCCATTCTGCGACTTCGGGAGCAATACCCGCATAGCCGATTGTAGAACCATCAGAAAATTCGCGACTATTCGGCGTCATAACCAATGACCGCTCAACACCATTTCGTAATACGACAAGGTCCAAGGGCATCATTGGGTGTGAACGGATTAATTCAACAACCGACTTCCACTGCTCAATAGGCTGACCATTAATTTCGACGATTTTGTCGCCAGATTCTAGCCCTGCAGAATAGGCAGCACCGTCATCAATAACTTGAGCGAGCACTGTCGATATCTCTGGAGAATACGGTCTAAAACCAAGCGTTGTCATTGCTGACTCAGTTTCTGGGTTGAACGACCAGTCAGAAATATCCAATGTTATCTGTTGTTCAAAGCCGATGTCGTCTTGAGAAGAAACCGTTACAGTCATGGACTCATCACCAATATGTGATATCAAACCCAAGTTTACTGATTCCCAATCTGCGGTTTTGATTCCTGAAATAGATTTAAGTTCCATTCCAGTTTCAATTCCGGCTTGTGCCACGATAGATTGAGGAGTGACTTCTCCAATCACAGGCTTAACCGCTGGAACACCAATCAAAAAAACCAGCCAATATGCGAACACGGCAAAGATAAAGTTGAATGCTGGACCTGCCCCCACAATCGCCGTTCGTTTCCACAACGGTTTCTTATCAAAAGCGTATTGCTGTTCGTCTTCAGAAAGATCATCAACACGACCATCAAGCATCTTAACGTAGCCGCCCAATGGAATGACAGACAAGCTGTACTCTGTGCCATCGCGGCCAACTTTACTCCAGATCGATTTACCAAAACCAATCGAGAATTTTTCTACTTTCACACCGCAGCGACGAGCAACCCAGAAGTGTCCAAACTCATGAACAGCGACCAGAATACCAAGCGCTACAATAAAGGATGCGAAGTTCCACAGAATTCCACTCATGCTAGCTGCTCTTTTATAAATTGAATGGCTATTTGACGAGACATATTATCGAGCTCAAGAAGGCTTTCCAAGCTATCTAAGCCCTCAGAGTTATGTTGTTCACATACTTTGTTCATAACATACTCGTTAATGATAGCAATATCGGTAAACTTCACTTGATTGTTCAAGAAAGCATCGACTGCAATTTCGTTTGCCGCATTAATCGCTGTTGTTGCATGCTGACCCAAATAGCACGCCTCAATGGCTAATCTCAAACATGGGTAACGAGTTAAATCGGGCTCTAAGAAGGTAAGCTCGCCCACTTTGGTGAAATCCAGAGGCTTAACACCCGCTTCTGTGCGTTCAGGATAAGACATCGTCAAAGCGATTGGCGTTGCCATATCGGGTTCGCCCATTTGAGCGAGCACCGAGCCATCCTTGTACTGAACCATAGAATGAATCACAGACTGAGGGTGGATAATAACTTTGAGTTGCTCTTGAGAGGCATTAAATAGCCATTTCGCCTCAATGTACTCTAAGCCTTTATTCATCATAGTTGCTGAATCGACAGAGATCTTAGGGCCCATTGACCAGTTTGGGTGTGCGATAGCTCGTTCTGGTGTTACCGACTCTAGCTCTGCAACGTCCGTATAACGGAAAGGACCACCCGAACCAGTCAAAAGAATATGGTTGATACCGTTCTCTTCTAAATCACAACGGCCTAGGTTAGTTTGTACGTTTTGAGGCAAGCATTGAAAGATAGCATTGTGTTCACTATCAACAGGAAGTAGTTCAGCGCCGTACTTCTCTACGGCGTCGATAAATAACTGCCCTGACATCACTAAGGCTTCTTTATTAGCCAATAAGATACGCTTGCCCGCTTTAACTCCTGACATAGTAGGAAGCAAACCTGCCGCACCCACAATAGCAGCCATTACCGTGTCCACTTCATCTAGAGAAGCGACCTGACACATGCCTTCAGAACCAGAAAGAACTTTGATGTTTGGGTAATTCGTAGACAACACTTCAGTTAGCTTAGATGCTGCATCAGGGCAAGCCATAGCAACATAGCTTGGTTGCCACTTTTCAACTAACGCCAGCATCTTTTCAACATTCGAGCCTGCAGCCATTGCTACGACCGAATAGAGTTCTGGGTTTTGTTCAACGACTTTTAGTGTACTTGCACCAATTGAGCCGGTAGCGCCAAGAATAGTTAGATTTCGCATCACATATGACCGTAGAAATGTAATAAAGGGCAGAATCACTGCCCTTTTTTATTAGAATGCTAAATAAAGCAGAGCAAAGACAGGGAATGCAGCCGTTAAGCTATCTATTCTATCAAGTATACCACCATGACCAGGAATCAGATTACTGCTGTCTTTCACCCCAGAAACACGTTTAAACATGCTTTCAACAAGATCACCAAGAACAGAAATAACGACGGTCACAAGAGTAATAACAATCATGTGGAGAGGACTTGTGAATTGGATATCAAACAAGTCAGCAAAGATCCAGGCCACGATCACTGCTGTAATAATGCCACCAATAAGACCTTCAATCGTTTTATTAGGACTCACCGCAGGGGCCATTTTTCGCTTGCCAAAGCTCTTTCCTGAAAAGTAAGCACCACTGTCCGCAGCCCAAACAAGCAAGCAAACGAACATCACCAATTTTGCGCCGTGGTAAGGATCAACATCGATACCGTTAGCGCGCAGGATAACCACACTCCAGAAGAATGGTAGCAAAGTCAGCACGCCAAATGCGTGACGAAGAATTGATGAGTCTTTCCATGCTGGCATAGACTTAGGATAAGTCACTGCCATACCACTTGCGATTACCCACCAAATTGAACCAATCGTCAGAATGGCATAGTGAGCACTCGATAAGTTATTAAGGCTAAATGCATCAAAAGGTATAAAAGCAAAACTGGCAGCACTTACCACAACTGTTGGAATCAACGCTAAATAACGCGATTTGCTTTCAACAAACTGAGTCCACTCCCAAAAACCCAGTAGCGAGATTACCGCTAGTGAAAGAATAAACGTGGGAAGTGATAACTCGAAAATACCTAGAATAACTAGGGGAGCTAAAATCAACGCCGTAATAATTCGTTGTTTCAAACCAAAAAAATCCTTATTAACTGTCCATCAGAGCTTTAATTTGCTCACCGGTGCATCCAAAACGACGCTCGCGATTTACAAACCAAGTCACAGCTTCTACTAAGCTGTCTTCATTAAAGTCTGGCCAGAATTGTTCAGTGAAATACATTTCGGCGTAAGCTAATTGCCAAAGCATAAAGTTACTAATGCGGCACTCGCCACTGGTGCGGATAAGTAGATCGACTTCTGGAATATCTGCCATCGTCAGGTGCTGTGTAATCATAGCTTCATCAATGTCTTCTACATTAATATCGCCAGACTTAACCTGTTGAGCAATCGAAGTCATCGCTTGCTGGATATCCCACTTACCGCCGTAGTTAGCCGCAATATTAATAACCATACCCGTATTGGTGCTAGTCAAAGCTTCCGCTTCTTCTATTTTCTTTTGTAGTCGCGCATTAAAACGACTTTTATCACCAATAACACGAAGTTGAAGATTATTTTTATGAAGCTTTTTTACTTCACTCGACAGCACTGAAATAAACAGTTCCATCAAGAGACCCACTTCTTCTTCAGGACGACGCCAATTTTCACTACTAAAAGCAAAAAGAGTTACGGCTTTAATGCCAAGTCTAGCTGCTGAAGATATGGTTTTTCGAACGGCTTGAACGCCATTTTTATGACCAAATACACGAGGCTTACCCTGAGCTTTTGCCCAGCGACCATTACCATCCATAATGATAGCAATGTGTTTAGGAAGAGAGTCTGTGAACGCTTGAGAATTATGCATAAAAGAGTGAATCAAATTCTAATAGTCGAACAGAATAGCATAAAAAAACGCTGCACCGTGAGTACAGCGTTTTTCCTGAAAGAAAAGAATATGGAAAATTAAACTTCCATCAACTCTTTTTCTTTAACTGCTAGAACTTCGTCTACGTTCTTAACCGCAGCGTCAGTTAGCTTTTGAATTTCGTCTTGTGCTTTACGATCTTCGTCTTCTGAAATTTCTTTGTCTTTAAGAAGCGCTTTTAGATCGCCATTCGCGTCACGACGGATGTTACGAATAGCAACACGGCCACCTTCAGCTTCGCCACGAACGATTTTAACTAGGTCTTTACGACGCTCTTCCGTAAGCGGTGGAAGTGGAACGCGAATAACCGTACCTGCAGACATAGGGTTTAAGCCTAGGTCAGAAGTCATGATTGCTTTTTCAACAAGAGGAGTCAGTGTTTTATCAAACACTGTAATTGCTAGTGTACGTGCGTCTTCAGCAATAACGTTAGCTACTTGAGTCAAAGGCGTTGGTGCACCGTAGTACTCAACAGTAAGACCAGAAAGTAGGCTCGGGTGAGCACGGCCTGTACGGATTTTTTGTAGGCTGTTTTTTAGTGCATCAACACTTTTTACCATGCGCTCTTGAGCGTCTTTTTTGATTTCGTTAATCACAATTTCACCTTGATTATGTTCTTTCTTCAAGAAAGCTTTTTATTTGGAGTGATAAGGATAAGCTTACCGAAGCATTATACTTCAGTAAGCCCGAAAAATTAGTCAGCGTCGCTGATTAATGTACCTTCAGTTTCACCCATAACCACGCGACGTAGTGCGCCTGGCTTATTCATGTTAAATACACGGATTGGCATTTTGTGGTCACGTGCTAGCGTAAATGCGGCCAAGTCCATTACTTTCAATTCTTTCTCAAGAATTGTGTTGTAAGACAACGTATCATACAACTCTGCGTCTGGGTTTGCTACTGGGTCAGCAGTAAATACACCATCTACTTTTGTTGCTTTTAGAACTACGTCAGCTTCGATTTCGATACCGCGTAAACATGCAGCAGAGTCTGTAGTAAAGAATGGGTTACCAGTACCAGCAGAGAAGATCACAACACGACCTTGACGTAGTTGGCTGATTGCATCTGCCCAGTTGTAGTCGTCACATACACCTTTAAGAGGAATTGCTGACATTACACGTGCGTTTACGTAAGCACGGTGTAGTGCGTCACGCATAGCAAGGCCGTTCATTACCGTTGCAAGCATCCCCATATGGTCACCAACAACACGGTTCATACCCGCTTCTGCTAGGCCTGCGCCACGGAAAAGGTTACCACCACCGATAACAACACCAACTTGAACGCCTAGTTCAACTAATTCTTTTACTTCTTGAGCCATACGATCAAGGATCGTTGGGTCAATACCAAAACCTTCTTCGCCTTGTAGCGCTTCACCGCTAAGTTTTAACAGAATACGTTGATACGCTGGTTTAGGGTTCGTAGTCATGGAGCTTACCTTCCAAAGAGTTGATGATTAACAGTCATGGATAAAAACTGAAGAGCTCAGTTTGCATTCATAACAGCTAAAAGCCGGAAATAATTCATTATTCATAAAAAGACCGCAGCATTTGCCACGGTCTCTTTTCAAACAATACGCTAAGGATTAACCTTTTTGTACCGCTGCAACTTCGTCTGCGAAGCTCATTTCAGCTGCTTTCTCGATACCTTCACCAACTTCTAAACGAACGAAGGTAGTAACTGATGCGCCTTTCTCTTTAAGAATGTCAGCAACAGTTTTCTTAGGTTCCATGATGAAAGCTTGACCAGTAAGAGATACTTCGCCCGTGAATTTCTTCATACGGCCGATAACCATTTTCTCAGCGATCTCTTGTGGTTTGCCTTCGTTCATAGCGATTTCAACTTGAACAGCTTTTTCTTTTTCTACTACGTCAGCAGGTACGTCAGATGGGTTAACGTACTCAGGCTTAGAAGCAGCAACGTGCATAGCGATGTGCTTAAGCGTTTCAGCTTCGCCTTCACCAGCAACAACAACACCGATTTTCTCGCCGTGACGGTAAGAAGCTAGTGCAACACCTTCAACAAGCTCAACACGACGGATGCTGATGTTCTCACCGATCTTAGTTACTAGAGCGATACGTGCGTCTTCAAACTTAGCTTGAAGTGCAACGATGTCTAGACGTTCAGCTAGAGCAACTTCAGCAACTTCGTTAGCGAATGCAAGGAAACCTGCATCTTTAGCTACGAAATCAGTTTGGCAGTTCACTTCAAGAAGAGCAGCAACGCCAGCTTCTTCTTTAATGATGATTGCGCCTTCAGCAGCAACGTTACCAGCTTTTTTAGCTGCTTTCGCTGCGCCAGATTTACGCATGTTTTCAATTGCTAGCTCGATGTCGCCTTCAGCAGCAACAAGCGCTTTTTTACATTCCATCATGCCCGCAGCTGTGCGTTCACGAAGTTCTTTAACTAGAGCTGCAGTTACAGTTGCCATTCTCTATTCCTCAGTAAATTCTAAAAAAGATAAAAAACAGGGGCCTAATTAATTGGCCCCTGATATTGACTGTATTCAGTTCTTAAGCCATCGATTATGACCGCTTAATATGAACTAAATATGGCTCAGAGCCGCTATTATTCAGCTTCTACAAAACCGTCTTTTTCAGCAGCTACAGCAGCAACATCTTTGTTACGACCTTCTTTAACCGCGTCTGCAGCAGCGTTTAGGTAAAGCTGTACTGCACGGATTGCATCATCGTTACCAGGGATAACGAAGTCAACACCGTCTGGGTTAGAGTTAGTATCAACTACAGCGTAAACTGGGATACCTAGGTTGTTTGCTTCTTTAACTGCGATGTGTTCGTGATCAGCATCGATAACGAATAGAGCGTCTGGAAGGCCGCCCATGTTCTTGATACCACCAAGAGACTTCTCTAGCTTCTCCATTTCACGAGTGCGCATTAGAGCTTCTTTCTTAGTAAGCTTGTCGAAAGTACCGTCTTGAGCTTGCGCTTCAAGTTCTTTCAGACGCTTGATAGACTGACGAACAGTTTTGTAGTTCGTTAGCATACCGCCTAACCAGCGGTTGTTAACGTAGAACTGGTTGCTGTTGATAGCAGCTTCTTTAACAGCTTCAGATGCAGCGCGCTTAGTACCAACAAAAAGAACTTTACCTTTCTTCTCGCCAACTTTAGCGATTTCAGCTAGAGCGTCGTTGAACATTGGTACAGTTTTTTCTAGGTTGATGATATGTACTTTGTTACGAGCACCAAAGATGAATGGCTTCATTTTTGGGTTCCAGTAACGAGTTTGGTGACCGAAGTGAACACCAGCTTTAAGCATATCGCGCATTGATACAGTTGCCATTTTAAAATCCTCTATGGGGTTAGGCCTCCACATCCCCCATGAATCCGACCCCTAACAACTAACCACTTTTCAGCCGTTATCTGTGTTGTTGAGGCACCCCGGAACATGTGTCGGAATGTGTGTGATTTAAAGAAATAAGTTAGTGGACACAAAGCTTGTTTCGCCAATTGGAGAAAACAGTCCTGATGTCCGGCGCGCTTTATACCATATTTTGTCTATCTATGGCTAGAAAAAAATCCAAAAATGGCGACTGCTATACTATAGCCTATTAGCGGATTTCACCGATAAATCGCGGCCTAATCAAATCGATTCAGCATCGTCTTACAGCGCAATATCGGCTTAAGTTAAGCAGTATCCACCAGCATTGTATGGATATGGGAATGTTGCGCTAAAATGCTGCACTGATAGAATAGCCCCAATATGCACACTTAGGTGCTACCAAATTAAGAGATATGCAATGGCTGTAAAAATTAAAACTGCTGAAGAAATTGAAAAAATGCGCGTCGCCGGCAAGCTGGCTTCTGAAATTTTAGAGATGATTGAACCTCACATCCAAGTGGGTACAACGACAGAAGAGCTTAACCAAATCTGTCACGAGTACGCTCTAGAGAGAGGCGCATACTCAGCACCACTTGATTACCACGGTTTCCCTAAGTCTATCTGTACGTCTATCAACCACATCGTGTGTCATGGTATTCCAGCATCACAAGATGAGACTGGTAGCACAGGTCAATTCAAACCTGCAGTATTGAAAGATGGCGATATTCTAAACGTTGACATCACTGTGATTGTTCCTGATGACGAAAATGCAGACCTAAGCACTCGTCCGCAGGGTTACCATGGTGACACATCTAAAATGTTCCTTGTGGGTGAAGTTTCACCAGCAAACAAACGTCTATGCATGGTTGCTCAAGAAGCACTTTATGAAGGCATGCGTCAGGTTAAACCAGGCGTTCAACTTGGCCAAGTTGGTACTGCTATCGAGAAGTACATCAAGACAAACAACAAGAATAACCCACGCGCTAAGTTCTCTATTGTAAAAGATTACTGTGGTCACGGCATTGGTTCTGAGTTCCACGAAGATCCACAAGTCGTTCACTACAAAAACAGCGATCGCACAGTGCTAAAAGCAGGCATGTGTTTCACAATCGAGCCAATGATCAATGCTGGTAAATTTGGTTGCCGTCTAGATGACGAAGATAGCTGGACAGTATACACAGCTGACAGCAAGAACTCGGCTCAGTGGGAACACACATTAGTTGTGACTGATACAGGTTGTGAAGTACTAACACTACGCAGCGATGATACGATTCCACGTATCATGAAGAACGCTTAGTTCAACAAACTGAACACCTCAGACTTTTGAAAATATCCTCGCATTGCCGAGGATATTTTTTTATCCGCTCAATTTCGATTTTGCATCAGCTTCTGTTAAATTGTTTACTATTCTCATTTGCTTGCACGGATAGCAGACTATGCCTTATCAATGCCCTATTACGTTCAATGACGAACAACTTGAAATCTGCGAATTAAAAAATCAGCTCGAAATCTTCACGCAGTATCAAAAGAGTGAATTTCTAAATCATCATCCAGTTACCGATTTGGTTCTGCTGCGCTCCGAATACATGGATTTGCTTCTCAACCGTTTATGGGAGCATTTCGGATTTAGCAAACTGCCTCATATTGCGTTGGTCGCAGTAGGCGGCTATGGCCGTGGTGAACTACACCCTTTATCCGATATTGATATACTCATCGTCTCGCAAAAAACTCTGCCACCAGCACTAGGTGAGAAAGTCAGTCAATTCATCACCCTATTGTGGGATTTGAAGCTAGAAGTCGGCCACGCAGTCCGTACCATTGCCGAGTGTCTTGAGATCGGCATTGATGATTTAACCGTTGCGACCAACTTACAAGAGTCACGTTTACTATGCGGAAGCGAAGACACCTTTCAAGAGTTAAAGCTTAAGATTCACTCCGATTCATTTTGGCCAAGTGAGACCTTCTACAAGGCGAAGATTCAAGAACAGAGAGAGCGTCACGCTCGTTATCACGACACGACTTACAATCTAGAACCGGATATCAAATCAACTCCGGGCGGGCTCAGAGACATCCACACTCTGAGTTGGGTAGCACGTCGCCACTTCGGTGCGACTTCTTTGTTAGAAATGAGCAAGTATGGCTTTCTTACCGATGCCGAATATCGTGAACTCGTGGAGTGCCAAGACTTCTTGTGGCGCGTTCGCTTTGCACTGCACATAGAGCTGCGCCGTTATGACAACCGACTTACCTTTGCGCATCAGGCTCAAGTAGCCGAACACCTTGGTTACACTGGTGAGGGCAATCGCGGCGTAGAAATGATGATGAAGGAGTTCTACCGAACACTTCGTCGTGTAGCAGAGCTCAACAAGATGCTGCTTAAGCTGTTTGACCAAGCAATCATTAACGGTGGTCAAACACAAGAAGCCGAGATTCTCGACAATGACTTCCAACGTCGAGGTTCATTAATCGAAGCGCGTAAGCCAGCCCTATTCCAAGCACGGCCAGAAACGATTCTCGATATGTTTATCCATATCGCGAATGACTCGACGATCGAAGGGGTAAGCCCACCAACATTACGACAACTGCGAACGGCGCGTCGCCGATTGAACCGTTTCCTGCATACCATTCCTGAAGCTCGTGACAAGTTCATGGATTTAGTTCGCCACCCCAACGCACTGCACAAAGCTTTTAGCTTGATGCATAAACTGGGCGTGCTATCGGCGTACTTACCGCAATGGAGCCAAATTGTCGGCCAAATGCAGTTTGATCTGTTCCACGTTTACACCGTGGACGAACACAGTATTCGCCTGCTCAAGCACATCAACCGCTTTAGCCAAGTAGAGAACCACGACAAACACCCAATTTGTTGTGAAGTGTACCCTCGAGTTCAGAAAAAAGAACTCCTGATCCTGGCCGCTATCTTCCACGACATCGGAAAAGGCCGTGGTGGAGACCACTCCGAGATCGGTGCTGTTGAAGCTTACTCTTTCTGTATTGAGCATGGGCTATCGAAGCCTGAAGCCAAACAAGTTGCGTGGCTAGTACAAAACCACCTGTTAATGTCAGTGACCGCTCAGCGCCGTGATATCTACGATCCGGATGTGATTACCGAATTCGCCAAAAAAGTTCGCGATGAAGAGTCACTTGAGCTGCTGGTTTGCTTAACTGTCGCTGATATCTGTGCAACCAACCCAGAGCTATGGAACAGCTGGAAACGTACCCTACTCGCAGAGCTATTCCATTCTACGCAGCGAGCACTGCGTCGCGGCTTGGAAAACCCAGTCGATGTCAGAGACCGTATTCGTCACAATCAACAAATGGCATCTGCACTGCTGCGTAAAGAAGGTTTCTCCGCTCGTGAAATTGAAGTGTTGTGGCAGCGTTTTAAAGCTGACTATTTTTTGCGTCATACACACACTCAAATTGCTTGGCACTGTGAGCACCTACTTCGCTTAGAAGATCCGAGCCAACCGTTAGTTTTGATCAGCAAGAAAGCGACGCGTGGCGGTACTGAGGTGTTTGTTTACTGTAAAGACCAAGCCGCACTTTTTGCGACCGTTGTAGCTGAGCTTGATAGACGTAACTTCAACGTTCACGACGCACAGGTCATGGTCAGTAAAGATGGTCACGTTTTGGATACCTTTATCGTACTTGATCAGCATGGTGAAGCGATTGATGAAGCAAGACACAAAGCCGTTGCGAAACATCTAACTCATGTTCTGGCTGATGGCCGTCCAACCAAGATTAAGACACGTCGCACGCCTCGAAACTTGCAGCATTTCAAGGTAAAAACTCGGGTTGAGTTCCTACCAACTAAGAGCAAGAAGCGCACCTTGATGGAGTTGAGAGCTCTTGATACACCGGGGTTGTTGGCTCAAGTCGGTGCAACCTTTGCTGAGTTAGACATCAATTTGCACGGCGCTAAAATTACCACCATCGGCGAACGTGCAGAAGATTTGTTTATTCTGACCAGTGACGCGGGAGGAAGGTTGTCTGAAGAACAAGAACAAGCCTTAAGAGAAAGATTAACCGAACACGTTTCAGAACTCGCACCTTAGAAAGCTAATTTAGAGCTAGAAGTAAGTTGTGACTAGGAAACAAGTTTAGCTCTTGGAGCTGCTTTAATAGCCAAATAAGTGTGGGCAAAGATAGAGAGCGATCTTGCCCACAACTTACAATCAATTCACAGATATCAACTATCTAGCTCGTCGTTAGGCTGCTACATTGATCAAGTCAATTACATAAAAGTATTACATTCATAACCTAGAGGTCGCTTATGTATCCAAACCTCACTGGCTTAGGTATCCACGAACCTAAACAGATTGAACGTTACTCCCTTCGCCAAGAAGCGCACAAAGATATCCTGAAGATTTACTTTCGTAAGCAGAAAGGCGAACTGTTCGCGAAAAGCGTTAAGTTTAAGTACCCACGACAAGTAAAAAGTGTGCTTGTTAGCGGCGGCAATAATCAATACAAAGAAGTGACAGAGATTAACCGCAACCTCACTCTTGTGATTGATGAACTCAACAAGATCACCAAACCGACGCCAACGGCGGAGGTGGATGTGAAGCAGAAGATCCTTACTGACTTGCGCCATCTAGAAAAAGTGGTATCAAGCAAGATCGCAGAGATCGAAGCCGATCTAGAAAAACTTAAATGATCCCGCGATTAACTGTTAGCTAATAACTAATAACTAATAACTAATAACTAATAACTAATAACTAACCTACATTAGTTATGTCGTTAAGGTCGCACAGACATCAAAAAGGGCTGATATCACTATCAGCCCTTTGTTTTTATTCTATTTTCTCTATTCAATTAGACTCGTGATTGCTTAAACACGCGTGACTTACTTCGACAAGCAAGTTTGAGCATCGATTAAGTGGGCATCCCACTCAAAAGTTTCAAACAACCTTAACCACGTTTCATCTAAGTTCGCCTTCATCACCAATTCTTCTTTAGTGAAAGGATGAATGAAGCGCAATTCAGAAGCATGCAGCAACAGACGGTGTGAGTCTAAATCATCACGGAACAGTCGGTTATGCTTACCATCACCATGTGAAGTATCGCCTACAATCGGATGTCTTAGATGAGCCATGTGACGACGCAGCTGATGTTTACGTCCTGTCTTTGGCATCATCTCAACTAAGCAATAACGACTGGTAGGAAAACGGCCTGTTGAATACGGCACTTCGACTTTCGCTAACGGCTCGTAAATGGTGACGGCCTCTTGTGGTTCTTTATCTTCTTTCGCGAACTTATCGGCGATCTTATCCAACTCGACCTTGAGTGCATAATCGAGCGTATCGCCCTCTTCTATCCACCCACGGACAATCGCATGATAAGTCTTTTGCATCTCATGGTTGGCGAACATCGGCATCACCTCAGAGGCAACTTCACTCGACAGAGCAAACACCAATACGCCAGACGTTGGACGGTCTAAGCGATGCAGAGGAAATACGTGCTGACCAATTTGGTCGCGCAGAGTCTGCATCACAAACTGAGTCTCGTGTTTATCCAACCATGAGCGATGCACTAGCATACCCGCAGGCTTATTCACCGCGACAAAATACTCATCTTGATAAATGATCTCTAACATTACGCGCATACCTCATCAATGCTCTGAATCGTCACTAGCAATTCCGCTTTGTCTGTCTCATTTTTCCACACTTCACCAAAATAAGGATGAATCGCAAAGCCTTTCGGTAGGCTCATTTGGGCATCCATCATTGCGTTGATCTTAACGATAAAGATCCACTGCAACCACTCTTCTGGCTGTAGCGAGTCAATCGCAAAAGGCTCAACGCTCGCCAGAGCTTCATCCGAAGGCGAAACATCGCTCCATAGAGAACATTGGCGCATTTGTTGTTCTAATTGTTGAAGTAAAAGAGGTAACTTTGTGGCTGCTGTCATTTTTCACCAAGTTATTTATCTAGTGACCTTGAAATTGGGGCATAGAGTACCATCTATTTAGGAAAGAAAGTTAGGAGCTTTATTACTATGGAAACGATTCACACGCTCACTCAGTTGCTAAAGAATAGCGGTTGCCAATACGATATCTACGACCTAGGTCGTCGTATCCAGAAGATCGACAATACCCTATTCTCTGACGTTGAGCAGGGGAAACAGCCATACCCGTTTCCACTTCAGAAACAAGCTCACTTAGCGATCAGCTACTGGAACGAACACAAGCAACCTTGGATCTGGTTCCTAAAATTCAAACTCGATGAAAGAGGCTTACTGCATCAAGGGGATGTGGGTAATTTTCTTAAGTTTGTTATCGAAGCGATGGGCACACGTTTGAACGGTGATATCAGCGAAGAGCAACAACAAAAGCTGTCTAACAACCCATACACCTTCAAGCCTTCAGAAGACAAGATGGCCGTGTTCCATAGCCAAGTAAGAGCAGGTTTAGACCTAGCAACAAGTCAATATTACGAGCACGCTCAGCATTACTTCACTGGTGAGCTTGGTTGGGATAACTGGAAAACAGTTGGCTTACAAGGCATCACCGATATGTGTGCTCGCTTAGGCAGTCAGCAAAACGGTGTCGCTATTCGCAAAGCCATCAATAAGCTGCCATCAGAACCGCTATACGCGACGTTAGGTGCGCTTGAGCATACACAAATCAATGACAAACTCGCGCAACGCTTACAAGAGCTTGCAGAGAATGAAATCGCAAGCAAAGAGCCTGACTTGTTCTTACTGTCAGCTTTGGTTCGGGCCCTTTCCGGTGCAGAACAAGGGATCGCGAATAACATCATTAACCAAGTTCTCGCGAGTCCACGCTTAAGCCACCAAGAGGTGTTAATTGGTTTAGCGGGTCGCAGCTGGCACGCACTACAAGATCCAGCGATTGCCGAGCAATTCTTGTTGCGCCTCGCACAAACAGGCAACCAAAACCTGTTCAATCAGTTATTTGCAGATTTAGTGATGATTCCGACACTAAGAATGGTATTTTTGCCGTTGTTGAATTCGAACCCATCACCAGAACTCGCAAACGCATTGATTGAGTTACAACAAGCGGCTAAGTCGCAATAAAAACTAGACAGAACAGCTCAGTAGCTCGTAACAACGAGCTCAAAACACAATTGGAATAGAAAGATAAAAGGAAGTATGGACTAAATGATAGATAACTTAGTGGCTATTTTGATGCTGTGCTTCTTTTGCTTTCTGTTTTGGCAGCAGCGCAGGCAATCCGAGCTTGCGAAAGCTGCCATTGCGAGAAAGTGTAAAGAGCTCGACTTGCAGCTATTAAGCGTTGCCTTCAACGGTCATAAACTTAAGATGCGCCATGAACTCACGACCATTTGGCGCTGGCATACTGTGTACCATTTTGAATTTTCGGCATTAGGTGATGACCTATACCAAGGAAAACTGACCATGGTCGGCTTCCGCTCTATGCGGTTTGAGCTACAGCCTCATAGAATGTAACGTCGCAGTGCGCGTTATAGCTATATTCATGATAAGGGCCAAACGAATCTTGTTTGGTTTCCTTAAATTCAAATCCTAGTTTTTCTAATAACTTAATCGATGGGTTGTGGCCGACATTCACAGTCGCAACAACATTCGTTAGGCGCTCTTCAAAACACACCAAACTTAAAAATGGTTTTAGCACCTCACTAGCAAAGCCGCGATTCCAATACTCTTTATCCAAAATAAAGCCAAGCTCATGCCTACCCTCTTCTGATGAAATAAAGACATGCCCAAGATATTCACGGGTTTGGTTGTGGATGATAGCGCGGCAGAAGCCGACGTTGTCTTGCAGTATCTCTTGAAATAAGAACTTCGCAGAGGCAATAGAGTGCGGCCCATTCATTTCAGAACGATTAACGGGGCAGCAATTCAACTTGATAAAGTCGTGTTGTAGCTGTTCGGTATAAGGTACCAACAGCGTTCTTGAGGTTGCTATCGTCATAAAACACTCCTTGTGTTGACCATTAGCAGAAAAGCAGATGTCGCGATCTTAGATAAAAGCTCCTGAATTAAAGAGCCCCCTAGAGAGAAGAAAAGTCTCAGATAAAGAAAAGCCCCGACACCGAAGTGTCAGGGCTAGGGTCTTACTCGCAGCAGTCCGGCTACTAATAAATGCTCCATGCATCATCCATAATAGTGGCTGTAATCCTTCAGCTCTTTCCTTTACTTCGCCGTCCTAGCGGTGTCCAATCATCCTGAAAGCTAACAATCCTAGTTAGCGCACATCACTTGTTCCGTGAGCGGTGTCCTTTACATCGTCCTGATGCTAATCCAACCCTTTAAATCCTAAAGGTGTCCATTGTCATTCCGTTGCAGCTAACTTCCTGTTAACTGACTGTATCCCTACAATGTCCTTACGCTCCATGCTTGACTACTCAATCCTAAGTAACCAAATCTTCATCCTGAAGATAACCAAATCCTTGGTGCTTTCCTGTTCCGTGTCAGAATCCTTCCGACAAGGTTTAATTTACGCGATTTACGATTTGGGACAATAGATTTGCATCACACTTTGAATTCACAAAAGTTGTTAATTATATAAAACAACAAAAAATCAACCACTTAATAATATGCACCTCAATCTCCCTAGCGATGTATTCGTGTTATCTCACAACCTTTGTAAGAGATCTCTCACAAGCTATGGGCGGTTTTATGATTCGCTATCACTCACCAGAGCGAGTAAAATGGCTGGAGACTAAAAATGGAGGTCAACATGCTGACAAAAGATGTGTCTGAAGAGTTGAAATCAGTGCTTGAAGGACTGCAAGCACAAGGGAAAGAGCCTACAGTTGCTTTAGTTAAAGCTCGTATGAGTACATCGGTTCCGATGCCCGCTTTAATCACAACCATCAAGAGCTGGAAAAGCGCGAATCGCGTTCCTAAAGTTGAAGTCGCGACACAAGAAGAGCCAGCACTCGATCGTGTTAGCCAACTGGAAAAGCAAATCCTTGAACTTACCACCCGCGTTGCCACGCTAGAAGCCAAGTTAACGGAACAATAAGTTAACTGAGCAATAAGCTAACAGAGAAATAGAACACTATGAAAATATGGGTTGATGCGGACGCTTGTCCCAAGGTTATCCGAGAAACAATCGTACGCGCAGCTGAGCGCACAGGGGTCGAATGTACCTTTGTCGCGAACCATTTGGTTCCCGTTCCCAAGCGTAATAACATTCACTCAATTCAAGTCCCAAGCGGATTTGATATTGCAGATGATGAAATCGTAAAACGCACTGAACCCGGTGATCTCGTGATTACATCCGATATCCCTCTCGCCGATGAAGTGATCACCAAAGGTGGTCAAGCACTTAGCTCTCGTGGCGAGCTCTACACCAAAGAAACCATCAAAGCGCGCCTGAACATTCGTGACTTTATGGATACCATGCGTTCAAGCGGCATCCAAACGGGTGGACCAAGCGCCCTCTCACAGACCGATCGTCGTGAGTTCGCGAATCACCTTGATCGCCTGCTAGCAAAGCGCTAATCATTAAGAAACATTGATATTCGTTCATAGCCATAACCGTGAACCTGTAGATATGTTTGTCGACATACTCCGTTCTTGTTACTTAACACTTGATACTAAGTGTTACTTTAACGGAGTATTGATGATCCATCTTGCCACCATCTCTTCTTTTTAAATCATCCCAATTTTCTACACTCTTTCAGATCACTTTCCGTGATTGGTACACCATAATTTCGATCAAAAAAAACCTGCACAAGGCAGGCTTTAAAATCTAACAATATGACTTGTACTAACGTTACTACGGCGTGTAGAACGTTGCTGCACCTGGGCCTACTGGAAGACCAAATACGAACACCCATAGGTAGAACAAGATGCTCCAACCGAACATAAAGCAGATTGAGTATGGAAGCATTGTAGCAATCAGAGTACCGATACCAAGGTTCTTCATGTAACGCGTCGCTACAGCAAGAATAAGACCGAAGTAGCTCATCATTGGTGTAATGATGTTCGTCGTTGAATCACCGATACGGTAAGCTGCTTGAATCGTTTCTGGTGCGTAACCAACAAGCATTAGCATAGGTACAAAGATAGGTGCTGTTACTGCCCACTGAGCAGAAGCCGAACCGATCATTAGGTTAATGAAGCCACACATTAGGATAAATGCAAAGAACAACATTGGGCCAGTAAGACCGATATCTTGTAAGAAGCTAGCGCCACCAACAGCGATTACTTGACCAAAGTTAGTCCACTTAAAGAAAGCAACAAACTGTGCAGCAAAGAATACAAGAACAATGTACATGCCCATTGAAGACATAGACGTTGCCATCGCATTGATCACGTCACGATCGTTCTTCATTGAACCGGTAACTTTACCGTAAACAAAACCAGGAATAGCGAAGAATACAAAGATAAACGCAACAATACTCTTCAGGAATGGAGAACCCGAAACCGTACCAGACGCTGAACGTAGAACACCGTCAGCTGGAACGATAGTCCACGCTAGAAGTGCAGAAACAGCCAATACAGCAATACCTGCTAGTTTTAGACCTTTCTTCTCAACATCCGTCAGTCTGCCCATCGAATCATTTGATAAATCTTCAGAAGCTTCTTCGTCGTTGTATTTACCCAACTTAGGTTCAACAATCTTCTCAGTTACAAATGCACCTGTAATCGCGATGAAGAAAGTAGAAACAAACATGAAGTACCAGTTTGACTCAGGACCAACCGTGTAAGACGGGTCAATCATCTGTGCCGCTGTTTCTGTAATACCAGAAAGCAGTGGGTCAACCGTACCGATAAGTAGGTTTGCAGAGTAACCACCTGACACACCAGCGAATGCCGCAGCAAGACCAGCAAGAGGGTGACGACCTAAAGAATGGAAAAGCATTGCTGCTAGTGGAATAAGTACCACATAGCCAAGCTCTGATGCTGTGTTAGAGATAATACCTGCAAACACAACCGTTACTGTAACCATGCGCTTAGAAGCACCCATTACCATGCCACGCATTGCAGCAGATAGTAGACCTGAGTGTTCAGCAATCGCTACACCAAGCATAGCAACAAGTACAGTACCTAGTGGAGCAAAACCAACAAAGTTCTTAACTAAGTTAGTCACAATAAGTTGTAGACCTTCTGCGTTAAGCAGACTTACAACGTGGATCATGCCGTCAGCAGCACGACCTTTAGCACCTTCTGGTCGAGGGTCCATAACAGACACTTCGAAGTAACCAGCAATACCTGAAGTAACGAGGATTGCTAAGCAGAAGATTGCGAAAAGAGTGATTGGGTGGGGTAATAGGTTCCCCAAATATTCAACGCCATCTAAAAAGCGAGTAAAAATAGGTTTTTTAGGCGAATTGTTTTTTATTGAAGCTGATGAACTCATCAGTTCCCTCCTTGTAGTGATTCCTGTGCAATTGTGACAAAGATGTTTAAATTGCCCGCGCAGATTACTCGACAAAAGGGTCACTTAGAAATCGTAAATGTTACAAAGTGTGTAACAAACCATTCTTTTTAACTTAATAAAAACAAAAAATTAGCAAATAACTCTAATTAAAACATTAAAGTTAGGTTTATAATTGGTACGGATGCATTCATTCGATTTATACTTGCTCGTGTAAGCTATTGATAAAGTGACAAATAAGAAACAACGTACGCTAAGTGAGCACATACTCTCCTGCAAAGTTCCTCTCGAAGGAAAAGAAAAACAGACAAATGAATGAAGTTTGACTTTCCCCTCGTTTTTACACTCATGTCACATCAAATTGACTGACTATTTTTGAACCGCTTTGAATCTCGGGTTGGATTTACAGATGACATAGAGACGGCCTCTACGCTTTACTATTTGGCAATCTGGGTGACGGCTTTTCGCACTTTTCAGTGATTTCACAACTTTCATTCTATTTCGCTCCCTTACTTAATTGACCAAAACGACGAGTGAAGTTCGCAACGCGTCCCTCTTTATGTAGTACTCGCTGTTTACCCGTATAGAAAGGATGCGACTTTGACGACACCTCAATCGTGAAGTAAGGATAAGTATTTCCGTCTTCCCATTCGATAGTGCGATCTGTTTTCAATGTTGATCCGATTAAGAAGTACTCATCGACACTGGTGTCATGAAAAACCACGGGGCGGTAATCAGGGTGGATATTCGGTTTCATTGTATTTCCTTTAAATAGCCAATTTGATATGCTATAACATATCAAATGATAATTATTATCAAAAGAAAAACAAGTGATTTTATGATATTTTTCCGTCTTAACTGAAACCAGAGAACACCTTGCTATGTACACCATTGAACCTGTTGGCTTTATTGAGTCTCCTTATAAAGAGAAGTTCGCTGTGCCAAGACAGCCTAGGTTAGTACCCACTTCTACCTCAAGAGTCAGGCTAGTTGAAGCAGCGAACTGCCTTGAGTCTGTTCGTGATATTGAACAATTTAGCCATGTGTGGTTGTTGTTTTTGTTCGATAAGAACCTTGAAGCAGGATGGAAACCAACCGTGAGGCCACCTCGCCTTGGCGGGAACGAACGTATTGGTGTATTCGCGTCTCGTGCCACATTCAGACCGAATGGAATAGGCATGTCTGCAGTTGAACTCAAAGGGGTATCTCAAGAAAAGGGACAAACTTGGTTGGACTTAGGCAGTGTTGATCTCGTTGACGGCACGCCTATCATCGACATCAAACCTTATATCCCCTACTCGGATTCAATTCCCGATGCACGAGGAGGGTTTGCCGCCGATGAACCAGCAGTGCTCGACGTTAACTTCTCGCAACAAGCCCAAAGTAAGCTCGCAAACCACCCACAAGCACGCCATATCATTCAGGTGATCAAAGAAGTATTAGGCCAAGATCCTCGCCCTGCCTATAAGAAAGGTAAGCCTGACAACAAGGAATATGCGGTAAATTTGTTCGATCTTAACGTGAAATTCGTGGTTGAAACGCTTTTCATCAATGTAACTGACATTGAACGCTTTTGAGATCCCAAATAGGCTGATATTATATGCGGCTATATCAGATTTGCTGTGGTTACGAACGACAGCAAGTTTTCTTTTATCAATGATGAAACGGATACCATAGAATGCGTACCAGTAACTACCTTCTTTCTACTCTGAAAGAGACTCCAAACGACGCAGAAGTTATCAGCCACCAGCTGATGCTACGTGCAGGTATGATCCGTAAGCTAGCTTCAGGTTTATATACTTGGCTACCTACTGGTCTACGTGTACTGCGTAAAGTCGAAAATATCGTTCGCCAAGAGATCGATAATGCAGGTGCCGTTGAAATCTTGATGCCCGTAGTTCAACCGTTTGAGCTTTGGGAAGAGACTGGCCGTTCTGAAAAGATGGGGCCTGAGCTACTTCGTTTCACAGACCGTCATTCTCGTCCGTTTGTTCTTAGCCCAACAGCTGAAGAAGTTGTGACGAGCCTAGTACGTAACGAGATCAGCTCTTACAAACAGCTACCTCTAAACCTGTACCAAATCCAGACTAAATTCCGTGATGAACGCCGCCCTCGTTTTGGCGTAATGCGTGCACGTGAATTCTCAATGATGGATGCGTACAGCTTTGATATCGATAAAGAAGGCTTAGAAAAGTCTTACCAAGCGATGCATGATGCTTACTGTAAAGCATTCGACCGCATGGGCCTTGAGTACCGTCCAGTATTAGCAGACTCTGGCGCAATCGGCGGCAGCGGATCTCAAGAGTTCCACGTTCTTGCTGAAAGCGGCGAAGACCTAATCGCATTCTCTTCAGAATCTGATTACGCAGCGAACATCGAGAAAGCAGAAGCACTTGCTCCAACGACTGAAGCGGCAGCGCCAACTCAAGAGATGGAACTGGTTGATACGCCAAATGCAAAAACAATCGCAGAACTTGTAGAGCAACACGGCCTAGCAATCGAGAAGACAGTTAAGACTCTATTCGTTAAAGCTTCTGATGAAGTAGACGCTGATATCATCGCGCTAATCATCCGTGGCGACCACGAGCTTAACGAAGTGAAAGCAGAGAACCTTCCACAGATTGCTTCTCCACTAGAGATGGCTTCTGAAGAAGAAATCCGTGCACTTGTTGGTGCAGGTCCTGGTTCACTTGGCCCTGTTGGTCTAGAGCTACCATTCATCGTTGACCGCTCTGTTGCTGTAATGAGCGACTTCGGTGCTGGTGCAAACGTAGACGGTAAGCACTACTTCGGTATTAACTGGGGTCGTGACGTTGAGCTTGCTCAAGTTGAAGACCTACGTAACGTAGTTGAAGGCGACCTTAGCCCATGTGGTCAAGGTACCATCCAACTTAAGCGCGGTATAGAAGTTGGTCACATCTTCCAACTAGGTAATACTTACTCTAAAGCAATGAACTGTAACGTGCTTGGTCCTGATGGTAAGAGCGTAATCCTAGAAATGGGTTGTTACGGTATCGGTGTTTCACGTGTTGTTGCATCTGCTATCGAGCAAAACCACGATAAATTCGGTATCACTTGGCCAGACGCACTGGCACCGTTCCAGGTTGCTATCGTACCAATGAACATGCACAAATCTGAGCGCGTTAAAGAAGCAGCTGAGAAGCTATACGCTGAATTAACGGCTATGGGAATCGAAGTGCTATTTGATGACCGTAAAGAGCGCCCAGGTGTTATGTTTAAAGATATCGAGCTAGTGGGTATCCCTCACACTATCGTTATCGGTGATCGCAGCATGGACGAAGGTAACTTCGAATACAAAAACCGTCGTACTGGTGATAAAGAAGCAATCGCTATGGACACGGTTATCGAGCACCTTACAGCTCAACTAGCTTAGTAATCCGATTACTCGCTAGATATACATTGAAAGGCTACCATTAGGTTAACACTGATCATTTAAGCATTTTCCTGATCAGTTGAACGATCCTACAGATGG